>VAYL01000143.1:4526-5591 GCA_005884305.1 Actinomycetota bacterium | reverse complement strand
GGCGACCTGAGCGACATTGCCCGGTGCGGGGCCGCCGTCTCGCCCGATGAGCGTGTCTTCAAGCCCGACGCGAACATCGACGCCGGCGGCCAAACCCGCGTCGACGACCGCCCAGTTGGCGCGGGCATCACCGTGCCACAGTCGCGGCCGCTCGAGCACCGCGACGCGGGCATCGACCGCTCGGGCGAGCTCGACTGCGGCAGCATCGTTGTGCTCGAAGATCACCTCGACGGGCACCCGGTGAATGGCGCCATCGCCTGGGCGCCGCGGGTGCAGATGCACTGACCTCGCGCCCCTTCCGCGGCAGGCGACTGCATCGGCGACGAGCTGCTCCAGCGTCACCGGCACGTTGGGGTGGTCGCTGGACCTGTAGTCGCCGTCGAGCGCGCACTGGATCCTCGTCGAGGACGTATACANNNNAGCGAGTCCCGCAAGCAAGTGGAGGCCGCAACCTCAACAAGACACCCGTCGATCGAGCTCCCTTCGCGTGCGCGTCGCGCCAAGAATTGGCGCCGACCGGGATCGCGCCAACCCAATACGCCGGCAATCCGGCTCGGTAGTCATGCCGGAACAGCGGGTTCCTACCGCGCGCCGGCCGATCGTCGGGTTTTTGGACGGCGAGCGCGGGTAGCGGGCACGGGTATGGTTCGTGCACGGGTGCTGCCGCTGGCCGGGTCGCTCGGGGCCTTGGTCGTTGCTGTTGTGCTCGCAGTGGCCGCGCCGGCCGGGGCAAACGTTCCGCTGACCCGGGTAAGCGCCGACCCGTTCACGAACAACACGAGCCAGCACGCGACGGAGGTCGAGCCCGATACCTTTGCGTTCGGCTCGACGGTCCTCGCGACCTACCAGGTCGGGCGATTCTTCAACGGCGGGGCCTCGGACATCGGCTTCGCGCGCTCGACCGACGGCGGGGCGACATGGGATACCTCGAGTTTCCTGCCAGGGCTCACGTTCAACGCGGGTCCGTTCGCCGACCCGAACAGCCCGTACGAGCGCGTGAGCGATCCGAGCGTTGCCTACGACGCCAAACACGACACCTGGATGATCTCCTCGATCCCGCTGCTT
>VAYL01000143.1:3248-4446 GCA_005884305.1 Actinomycetota bacterium | reverse complement strand
TCGACAACTTCGGCCAGGGGGATCTCGAGTACATGAGCACCTCCTCGGATGGCGGCAACACGTGGAGCGTGCCGGTGTCGCCTGCCGGGAACCCAAAGGGCCTCGGCGGTCAGCCGGTAGTCCAGCCTGACGGAACTGTGATCGTGCCCTTCGAGAGCCTCAAGGGCAAGATCGGTGCCTTCCGCTCGACCGATGGTGGGGCCACCTGGTCGAAGGAGTTCTCGGTCTCAAAGATCAGGTTCCACCCAAACTCCGGCGGCCTGCGGACGAGCCCACTGCCGAGCGCCGAGATCGACGCCGACGGCAACGTGTACGTGGCGTGGGAGGACTGCCGCTTCGAGCCGAAGTGCACGGCGAACGACATCGTGTTCAGCACGTCGGGCGACGGCGTGAACTGGAGCGCTGTCCAGCGGATCCCGATCGACACCGTCGGCAGCGGAGTCGACCACTTCATCCCGGGCCTGGCGGTGGACCCAGCGACGCCGGCGACGCCGGCATCAGGCGCGCACCTGGCGCTCACCTATTACTTCTACCCGAACGGCGCGTGCACCGTCGCGACCTGCCGGCTCGACGTCGGCTTCGTCTCCTCACCCAACGGCGGAGCAACGTGGAGCGCGTCGACGCCGCTCGCCGGTCCGATGTCGCTGACCGACATCGCCGCCACCTCGCAAGGCCCGATGGTCGGCGACTACATCTCGACGTCGTTCAATGGCACAGGCACGGCGGCGACAGTGTTCCCGATCGGCAAGCCGCACGCCGGGAGCGTGTTTGACGAGGGCATGTGGGCACCGACGACGCCGCTCCCGGTGGCGAGCGCCGCGCAGGCCACGCGCCACGCGAGTAGCGCGGGGACCGCGCGCGGCCGAGGCGTAGGGGCGGCCCACCACGCGATTAGGCGCCGCTAGCTGAGCCGCCCACACACGTTGTGAACAGCTGAAAGGCCATCCGGGCCCTCCCAGAGGCTTGGGGTGCTTGACGCCCCAACCACAGGAGGACACGGATGAACGTTCACGCTAATGCCTCTCTTGGACCGGCAGGACGACTCGCGACTCTGCGAGGCGATCGACATGGGGATGACGTTGAGGGCGGCAGCTGCCGCCTGCTCCAGGCCACGACCGCCCTGGGGGTGGCGGCCACCGGCTTGCTCGCCGGCGCCGGTTCCTGCGTCGCTCTCGGAGGCAATCCGCTGCCGGGAGGG
>VAYL01000143.1:0-3226 GCA_005884305.1 Actinomycetota bacterium | reverse complement strand
CATTGCGCGAACCTGTGGCGCCAACTGCCTGGGCACCGATCTGGCGGCCACCTCGAGCGACAGCGAGACCGAATGGCTCAACTGATGCCGCAAGTGCCCAACCACACTAAGATGCCGTGCCGTCGGCTCGGACGCCGCATGCAGCCAAGTTGTACTCACCTACCCGCTAGGAGGTAGAGATGTTTAAACGCCTGCTGCTGGCGGCCGCCGCGCTTGTCGCGCTTGTCGCGATCGCGGCACCCGCGGGAAGCAACGCTGCAACCCGTGGCGGATGCAAACTGGACGGCAAGGCAAAGGTGACGCCGGGCCTCACCACCAAGACCAAGGCGATCTCGTACACGTTCAGCGGCAGCCTGTCGAGCTGCCAGGGGACCGGGAAGGTCAAGAGCGGAACGATCACCGCCTCGGGAAGCGGCACGGGAAGCTGCTCCGGCAATACGACGACCGGCAGTGCCACGATCACGTGGAACACGGGCCAGACGTCAGCCGTCAAGTTCTCGACCAAGGGCACCGGCCCCTACGTCGCTGTGACCGGGAGAATCACCTCGGGCCTGTTCGCGGGCTCGACGGCAAACGCCAACCTGCTCTTCTACACGGCCACGCCGCAGGCGTGCACGACGGCCGGCGGGTTGACGAGTCCCAGCTTCACCGGGGTTGCCCACATCGGGTTCTGAGTAAGGCGCGCAGCCGAGCCGGCCATCGGGCCGGCTCGGCTGCGGGCGCGATCTCATGCGGCTGCGTCATCCGCGTCAGGATCGGCGGCGGCCGTCCTCTCCCGTCGCACCCGCCAGGTGGGTCTCGGGAGGGCTCGGTAATGGAGGCACTCGCCCAGCTGTCGATCGTCTTGGTGGATGGCCAGGACCTGATCCGCACCGCCCTTATCCAGCTGCTCTCCGGAGCCGGACTGGACGTCGTCGGCGAGGCGCGGAGCGGGGAGGACGGTGTTCGGCTGGTGCTCGACTTGCGGCCCGATGTGGTGCTGATGGAGCTCTTCCTGCGCGGGATGTCGGCGGTCGAGACGATCGAGCGGCTGGCGGCCCTCGCCCCTGCCTCGCGCATCCTGGTGCTGACCGACTCGGAGGATCCCCACGGGGTGGTGGAGGCGATCCTCGCCGGCGCCTGCGGCTACATGCTGAAGAGCGCACCGCCCGATGAGCTGATCGGCGCGGTAAGGGCGTCCGCGACCGGCGAGTGCGCCATCTCCTCGCAGGTCGCCGGCGGTCTTTTGGAACGCATCCGCGAGCGCGACATCCCCGTCACCGCCCGCAGCGAGCACACCGGGGCGGCGATCCGGGCCGTCCTCACCGAGCGCGAGCTTGAGATCTTCGAGCGACTCGCCACCGGCGAGAGCAATCGCGAGATCGGCGATCACCTCTCGCTGAGCGAGAACACGGTCAAGAACCACATCACCAGCATCCTCGCCAAGCTCCAGCTCGACAACCGGATCCAGGCTGTGGTTCAGGCCGTCCGGAGCGGCATTTCCTGAGCGATCGAGCAGTGGAGCTCCCCAATCACTCGGCCTCCCCGGCTCGGCACCGGTCAGCCCGAAGATGCGTACCGGTCGCCGCCGATATGCAGGCACGCAGGGTCAAGCCACTCCTCGGCGTTGTGCTCAAACGCGTGAACTCTTGCGTTCGCGCCTGAACGCGATGGCGCACCGCCCCCAGCTACCTGCCGGTCCCCACCGGGATCATCCCCAATAAATTCCGCCCCGGAGCGAGTTGCGCCCGGGAGCGAGATTCCTCTTCCTCCTAGTCCTCTGCGAGAGCGCGGAGGGATCACCGGAGACGACTCCTTTCACACACGACAGCGGTGGGTCCGACGCCCGCGAGCGCTGACAACGTACTCACGCTAGGGTCGCCGCTGTGGCGAAACGGGTAGTCATACTCGGGGCGGGGTTCGGCGGCCTCGAGCTGTCGACGATCCTCTCCGACGAACTCGGCGAGGACGCGGACGTGACTCTGATCGACAAGGGCGACGCCTTCGTCTTCGGCTACTCAAAGCTCGACCTGATGTTCGGGCGAAAGACGCCGGAGGCGGTCCGCCTCCCGTACAGCGACTTCGCCAAGCCCGGCGTGCGCCTCATTCACGAGACGATCACCGCCATCGACCCGGAGGGGCGGCGGGTCAGCACCGACGGTGGCGAGTACGAGGCCGACATTCTGGTTGTCGCGCTGGGCGCGGACTACGACCTGGAGGCCACGCCAGGGCTCGCGGAGGGCGGGAACGAGTTTTACTCCGTGGCCGGCGCGGAGCGATTGCGGGATCTCATCCCGGGCTTCACCGAAGGGCGCGCCGTGGTCGGCGTCTGTGGCGCCCCCTTCAAGTGCCCGCCGGCGCCGAGCGAGGCCGCCCTGCTTCTCCACGACCACCTCTCAGAGAGGGGCGCGCGGGACGCTTGCGAGATCACCCTTCTGATGCCGTTGCCCAGCCCCGTGCCTCCGTCACCGCAGACGTCCGAAGCGCTGCTCACGGCTTTCGCCGAGCGGGGCATTGAGTTCGTTCCCGGTGCGCGCATCACCTCGCTTGACGCCGGCCGCGGGGTCGTGTTGCTGGAGCACGGGAGCGAGGTCCCTTACGACCTCTTTCTCGGCGTTCCCAAGCACCGGGCCCCCGACGTGGTCCTCGCCTCGGGCATGGCCGAGGATGGCTACATACCGGTGGAGTCGCGGACCTTGAAGACCCGGTTTCCGGGCGTCTACGCCGTGGGGGACGTGGCGACGGTGGGCGTGCCGAAGGCCGGGGTGTTCTCGGAGGGTGCCGCCCGGGTGGTCGCAGCGGAGGTGCTCGCAGACCTTGCCCGGGGCGACCAGCCTGCCGGCTATGACGGGCTCGGCTCGTGCTACATCGAGTTCGGAGCGGGAAGAGTCGGGCGCGTGGACGTGGACTTCCTCTCGGGGCCGAAGCCGACGGGCACCTTCCAGGCACCGTCGAGCGCACTGGTGGCCGAGAAGGAGAACTTCGGCTCGAGTCGTCGCGCCCGCTGGTTCGGTCGCTGACCCGGCCACCCCAAGGTTGCATCGTTCCCTCGCGCGAAGAGCCGGCGTCAGCGGGCGCGTTCAGCCTCGCGGGACGGGACCCCATTCCGGGCCGAAGTCGAACAGGGGCGAGGTCGTGACGGGCCGACGGTGGCTTCCGTCCGGTCGCGAGGTCCAGATGTCGCCGACAAACGGATGGTGGCGGTCGCCGGTCTTGAACTTCACGTAGGCGATTCTGCGGCCGTGGG
>VAYL01000142.1:4103-6847 GCA_005884305.1 Actinomycetota bacterium | reverse complement strand
GACCGCGACATCGCGATGGTCTTCCAGAACTATGCGCTATACCCCCACATGACCGTGCGCGAGAACATGGCCTTCCCGCTCAAGCTGGCCGGGGCATCGAAGGAGGAGATCGACGACAAGGTTTCGGAGGCGGCCAGGATCCTCGATCTCGGGCAGCACCTCGACCGCAAGCCGGCCAACCTCTCCGGCGGCCAGCGCCAGCGCGTGGCGATGGGGCGCGCGATCGTGCGCGACCCCAAGGCGTTCCTGATGGACGAGCCGCTCTCGAACCTGGACGCCAAGCTTCGCGTTCAGATGCGAACGGAGGTCGCGCGCATCCAATCGCGCCTCGGAACGACCACCGTGTACGTCACGCACGACCAGACCGAGGCCATGACCCTGGGCGACCGCGTCGCGGTCATGCGCGCGGGCGTTCTCCAGCAGGTGGGCGCTCCCGCCGAGCTCTACGGGAACCCGGTCAACCTGTTCGTCGCGGGATTCATCGGCTCACCGGCCATGAACTTCATGCCGGGCCGGCTGGACGGTGAGACGGTTCACCTGCCGATGGGCGACGTCCGGCTGGCGGGCGACGCGCGGGAGCGGGCTGCCGGCGCGCAGTCGGGCCAGCACGTGATCGCCGGGATCCGCCCGGAGAGCTTCGAGGACGCGTCGCTCGTCTCGGGCGACGTCAGGGACCGCGGCTTCTCATTCCGGACGAAGATCGACCTCGTCGAGTCCCTGGGCGCCGAGAAGTACGCCTACTTCCAAGTCGAGGAGTCGGCTGTCGAATCGGAGGAGCTTCGCGAGCTCGCCGAGGACGCGGGCACCGCCGAGGTCCCGGGAGCGCAGGAGGGCCAAGTCGTCGCGCGCCTCGAGTCCGCGAGCCGCGTCGAGCGCGGCGAGGAAGCCGAGCTGTGGCTCGACACCTCGAAGCTCCACTTCTTCGACCCGGAGAACGGCCGGAGCCTGGCGGCTGGCTAGAGCCCGGCTACCGAAGCTCCTTGCGCAGACGGTGGACCATGGTGTCCTCCTCAGCGGAGGGCCGCCGAAGCTCGGCACGTAGGCGCTCCACCACGTCGTCGTTCCATTCGTGAGTTCGCAGGAGCAGGTACCGGAGTCCCGCCACCCGCAGGTAGGCCTCGGTTTCGCTTCCCGAGCCGATCAGGTCGGCTTCGCGGAGCATGTCTACGACCGGCGCGTACTCCTCGCGAAACCAGCGTTCCGCCACGTCCTCGCGCGTCATGAACTCCGCGCGGCCCTGCATGGCGCGGAAGCCCCACGCCTCGACACTCTCCGCGAGCTCGGCGTAGCGCCATTCGTCGCTCAGCTGGATCCGATCGCGGAGCTCCGGTGGAAGCGGCACGCGCTCGAAGAAGAGCCGCTCATGGCTCTTGAGCGCGAGATCGCGAAGCCGGGTGCGCTGGTCGGCGCCCACCGCCGTCACGATCTCGGTGACGTAGGCGTCGATGGTGTCCAGTCCCATCGCCCTCGCCACGGAAACGCGGTGGTGGCCGTCGCGGACGAAGTGCAGGTCGCCGATCCTGTAGACGTCGATCGGCGGCATGGATTGCCCGCGCCGGATTGCCTCTGCGATGCCTTCCCATCGACGCCGGACCCGTCGCGAAGTCGGCCGGAAGCTGCGGTCGAAATCGCGGGATCGATCCACCGTGCCGACGATCGAGTCGAGCGGTATGACCTTGAGCCCGAGGCGCGTCTCACCCCGCCAGCCGAGCGCCTCGACGACCTCGTCGAACGGGAGGATTACGTTGACGTCGTCGGGCTCGCGCCGAAGGCGCCGGGCCAGACGTGACAGAGCCTGCCGGCGGCGCGCGCGACTGAAATCGCTCTGCGCGTCCTGGGTCGGGAAGCCCGTATCCGGCACCCGGCCAATGTAGCTCTGCGAGCGAGACCGGTGGGCTAGCTCGACTTGGCGGCCGCGGGTTCGTGCGCCTCGGCGAAGCGCGCCCGCAGAACCTTCTTGTCGAACTTGCCGACGGAGGTCTTCGGGACCTCGTCGATGAACTCGATCCGCTCGGGGATCCACCACTTGACGACCCGGTCGGCCAGGTGGTCGCGGACGCCGTCGGCGTCGAGGTCGGAGCCCTCGCGACGGACGATGCACGCGCAGGGCCGCTCGCCCCATCGCTCGTCCGGCACGGCGATCACGGCGGCCTCAACCACGTCGGGGTGGGCCATGACCTGGTTCTCCAGCTCGACGGACGAGATCCACTCGCCCCCTGACTTGACCAGGTCCTTGGTGCGGTCGACCAGCTTCACGTACGCCCCGCGCTCCAACTCCGCCACGTCGCCCGTCCGCAGCCAACCGTCATCGGTGAACTTCTCGCCGCTGTCGGGATCCTCGTAATAGGCCCGTGCTATCCACGGGCCGCGGACCTGGAGCTCGCCGCCGCTCTCCTCGTCGATGCGGAAGTCGATCAGCGGGAGCACGCGGCCCTGCGTGGCGCGAAGGGCGTAGCCCTCGTCATCCGAGAGGTCGACGTCGCCCGGAAGCCGCGCGGTCGCCGCGAGCGGACTCGTCTCGGTCATTCCCCAACCCTGAACGAGCGGGATTCCAAAGCGCTCGGCGAAGCCGCGGATCAGAGTCTCGGGGACCGCCGAGCCCCCGGCCTTCAGCTCCCGCAGGCTGCTCAGGTCCGGCAGCGGGTCGAGGTGGAGCATCCCGTTCCAGATCGTCGGCACGCCCGCTGTCCACGTCACACGCTCCGACTTGATGAGGTCGGCCAGGCCCTGCGGGGAGAGGTCCG
>VAYL01000142.1:979-4031 GCA_005884305.1 Actinomycetota bacterium | reverse complement strand
CGTGGAACATCGGGACCACCGGCATGGCCGAGTCGGCCTCGCGGATCCCCATCGAGTCCGGCAGCCCGGCCCCCAGCGCGTGCAGGACGATCGACCGGTGCGAGTACAAGACCCCCTTCGGCCGCCCGGTCGTGCCGCTCGTGTAGCACATGGCCGCCGCGGTGTTCTCGGGCAGGTCCGGGAACTCGAAGCCCGGGTCGCCCTGCGCGATCAGCTCCTCGTAGTCGAGGGCTCCATCGCGTTCGCCGGGCCCGTCGGGCATGAGGACCTCGCGCTCGGGGGCATCGAAGCTGGGCATGGCGCCGGCGAGAGACGCATCGACGAAGACAATGCGGTCGTCGGCGTGGGTCGTGATGTAGCGCAAGTCCTCCTCGAACAGCCGGACGTTCAGGGTGTGGAGGATCGCCCCCATCGACGGCACGGCGAGGTAGAGCTCCAGGTGGCGCAGCGAGTTCCAGGCAAAGCTCGCGATGCGATCTCCCGGCTCGACGCCGAGCTCCGTCAAGGCGCTCGCCAGCCGCCTTGCCCGCTCGACGACCTGGGCGTACGTGGAACGCTCGATCCCGTCCTGAGTCCGGGCCACGACCTCACGCCCACCGAAGATTGCCTCGGCGCGCTCGGCGAGCTGCTTCACGAGGAGCGGGCGATCCATCATCAGTGATCTGGTAGCTCAGGTACCAGATGATGTGGCGCGTCGCTCCCACGCCGAGGTTCAACGGGGCGAGAAACCTCTTCATCAGCATCGAAATCTATCTACCCCGGGCGCCTTGGAGTTACTCACCGCGGGCGAATCGGTAAGGGTTCGCGCATGGGAGTCCTGATTGTCGGCGAGACTGCCGAGCCCCCGGCCTCCGCCATCGAGCTGGAGGCTGCGGGCTTCGAGGTCGAGCGCCGCGTCGATGGTCCGCGGCCAGTCGACGGAACGCAGGAGATCGCCGAGATCGCCGGCGACCTGCGCGAGTTCGAGCGCGCTCTGGAGGCGGGAAGCGTCGATGCGGTCCTCATCGCGTCGGATTCGCCCGCCGCGCTCGCGGCCGTCATCGTCGCGACGAAGATGGGCGTGCCGGTGGCGAGCCTGCTCGTGCCTGACGAGGCGAGCGGTGACGGTGCAAACGCCCGCGTGATCCGCCAGCTTGCCGACGCAGCGCTTGCGCCCGATGCCGAGGCCATCATGGAATGGGCCCGCGACGGCTACCCTGCTCGACCATGAAGGTAGGGATCGTCGGGCTCGGATACGTGGGCTTGCCGCTTGCGGCGGCCTTTGCCGAGGCGGGCTGCGACGTGATCGGCGTCGACACCGACGCGCGGCGGCTCGAGCGTCTGCGACGCAGCGAGTCCGATATCGAGGACGTGCCCTCGGATCGGCTGCGCGCGATCGTCGAGCGCTTCACTGCCACGGACTCGTACCGGGAGCTGGCGGCCTGCGAGGCGGTGATCATCTGCGTCCCCACTCCTCTGGCGAACCACCGCGAGCCCGATCTCTCCTACCTCGTCGACGCCGCGACGCAGCTCTCCCGGGTGCTTCATGAAGGGCGGCTCGTGGTGCTCGAATCGACCACCTACCCGGGCACCACGCGCGAACGGCTCCTGCCCATCCTGGAGGAGTCGGGCCTCGCCGCGGGGCGGGAGTTCAACCTGGCCTACTCGCCCGAGCGCATCGACCCGGGCCGCACGGATCACACGGTACGCACGACCCCGAAGGTGGTGGGCGGGCTGACTGACGAATGCCGCCGGCGCGCGGCGGAGCTGTATGGCCTCATCTGCGATGAGGTGGTCGAGGTTTCATCGCCGGAAGTCGCCGAGCTGACGAAGCTTCTGGAGAACATCTTCCGCTCGGTCAACATCGCCTTCATCAACGAGCTCGCGCAGCTCTGCGACCGCATGGACATCGACGTGTGGGAGGTCGTCGACGCGGCGGCGACGAAGCCGTTTGGCTTCATGCGGTTCGACCCCGGCCCGGGAATGGGAGGCCACTGCCTGCCGATCGACCCCTTCTACCTGGCGTTCAAGGCGCGCGAGCACGACTTCTACACCGAGTTCATCGAGCTCGCCGGCAAGTTGAACCAAGCGCAGCCGCACTTCTGCGTGCAGAAGATCGAGCGCGACGCGTCGAAGCCGGTGCGCGGCTCGCGCGTGCTGCTGCTCGGCGTGGCGTACAAGTCGGGCGTTGGCGATCTGCGCGAGGCGCCCGCGCTCAAGATCATCCGCCGCCTTCGCGAGCTCGGCGCGGACATCGCCTACCACGATCCGCACGTGCCGGCGCTTCCCGAGTACGGCCTCGAGTCGGTGGATCTGGACGGCGAGCTCGCTGGGGCCGACGCGGTCTGCATCGTCACGGCGCATCCCGGGATCGACTACGAGCGGGTTGTGCGGGAGGGGAAGCTGGTGCTGGATTTCCGCGGCGTGACGCGCGGGACGACCGCGCCGAACCTCGTCCGCCTCTAGAGCGACGATCGCTCAGACGTGAGGCGCGGGCTCAACCGGATCTTCCTGCGGCGGCGGCAGCGCCGGGCCGACCGGCTCACGGTGGGGCTCGCCGGCGTCGCGGTCGCCACCGCGGGCACGGTCATGGTGTGGGAGGGCGCCCGCCTCGCATTGCGACGGCTGCAGGGAGACGCCGCGCCCGAGCAACCCCTCGGGACCGCGGGACGGGCGACGCAGGACACAGTGGCGGTCTTGGTGGAGGGGTACGAGGCGACGTCCCGCACCGAGAAGGTCCTCTTCAACATGCTCACAGGGTTCGTCTTCGCGTTCGCCCTGATCCGGCTTTCGACGGTGGGAATCCGCGGCGGCTGGTGGCCGGCAGGGAACGTCCGCCTGGGTGGCCGCCACATTCATCACTTCATCCCGGGCATCCTGACCGCGTTCGGCGCGGGTGCGCTGGCGCTGCTGACGCGCAGCGACAAGCTCGAGCGAAGGCTCGCCGTCCCGTTCGGCGCGGGGATTGGGCTGACGTTCGACGAGGCGGCGCTGCTGCTCGACCTGCGCGACGTCTACTGGACCCGCGAGGGGATCCTCAGCGTGCAGGTGAGCTTTGGCCTGGCCGCGACGC
>VAYL01000142.1:344-911 GCA_005884305.1 Actinomycetota bacterium | reverse complement strand
GACCCTGTAGCGGGCGAAGAGCTCGCCGTCGGAGTCCAGCAACCACACGAGCTCCAGCGGGCGCTCGAGCTCGGGCAGGTCGACCACGAGCCCGGGGCCACCGCCGCCGGCGAGCTTCGGCGCTCGGGTGATGAACAGCTCGTCCACCAGGCCCGCGTCGAGGAGCTGGGCATGCAGTCGAGGCCCGCCCTCGCACAGCAGGGCGCGGACGCCGCGTTCGCGGCGCAGATATTCGAGGGCGTGTCGGAGGTCGACCGCCCGGTCGTGCCGCACCACCCGCACCTCCGCCACCGTGTCCGGGGGCTCGGTGTCGGAATTGGTGAAGATCAGCACCCGCGCGCCACCGTCGCCGAACACCGGTGCATCCCACGGGATGTCGAGCCTTCCGCTGACGATCACCAGGAGGGGGTCCTGAGAAAGGCCGCGGCGCTCGCGGCGGCCGCGCTTGCCGGGATCGGCGACCGGGCGGCCGTAGCGCTCCGCCCGCATCGTCCCCGCGCCGATCATCACGGCGTCAACCCGCGTCCGCAGGCAGACGAGGAACTCGGTGTCGGTTTGGCTGCCGAT
>VAYL01000142.1:0-248 GCA_005884305.1 Actinomycetota bacterium | reverse complement strand
GGCAGTCGGCCCGGGATCGGGATAGAGACGCCGGACGGCTGAAGTTGTTTCCACCCCTGCGCTCGTGCTCGTCATTGATCGCGCTCCTCAGCTGACTCTTGGGCCTCCATGCTCCCGCTGTCAACTGACACATGCAAGCTATCAACGTAGGGCTATGCTGAGCAATCGGAAGAGTGTTTAGCGCGCAATGCGCAGCGAACCGAAATCGCAAACTGACGCTGGAATCGGTGCGCGGCTGAAGGCCGCCA
>VAYL01000141.1:5512-8698 GCA_005884305.1 Actinomycetota bacterium | reverse complement strand
CGAAACGACGAGTGGCGTGGAACGAATCCGTCGTGGTCGCGAAGCCACGCGATCGCCAGTGAGCGGAGCTTTCGCTGCTTGCGATGACCCACCGCCAGCACCGGTCGTTCCGGCCCGGTGACGGTCCCCGCCCGCTGCGCCTTCACCTCCACGAAGACCAGCTCGCCGCCGTCCAGCGCGATCAGATCGATCTCGCCGGGTATCTCGCTCGTTCGCTGGTTGCGGGCGAGGATGCACATACCCGAGCGGGAGAGTCGCGCGGCGGCCATAGTCTCGGCGTGATCGCCGAGGGCCTTGCGGGCGGTTGGCATGGCCGAGGACCGTAGGGGCCGCCGCTGCGCGTGTGGCGCGCGGACCGTGACTAATCCGGCACAACTGGCGCACCACACGCGAAATCTTGGTCCGTATCTTCGCCGCCGTGCTCGCGACGGCGCGGACATTCAGCTTGCTCGGCATCGAGGTACGCGAGGTGCACGTCGAGGTCGACGTGTGCAGCTACGGCCTGCAGACGTTCTCGCTCGTTGGCTTGCCCGATGCCGCCGTCCGGGAGTCGCGCGAGCGCGTGCGCGCGGCGATCGCGAACTCCGGCTTCGACTATCCCAAGCATCGGGTCACGGCGAACCTCGCTCCAGCGGATCTGCCCAAGGCCGGCCCCAGCTTCGACCTGGCGATCGCCGCCGGGCTCCTTGCCGCGTCCAAGCAGCTTCGCCCCGAGCAGCTCGACGGGGTGATGCTCGCGGGGGAGCTGGCGCTCGACGGGTCGATTAGGCGGGTGCCGGGCGCGTTCGCGATGGCCGAGCAGGCGCGAGAGCTCCGCGTCCGAGCGATCGTCGTGCCGGTGCCCAACGGGCCCGAGGCTGCGCTGGTCCAGGGTCTGCGGGTGGTCCCGCTCGAGCGGCTCGAGCAGCTCAAGCGGCTCGGGACCGACGAGGAGCCCGCGGCTCCGCAGCCAATCCAGCTGAGCCTGAACGGCGCGGCTCCGCCCGGCCCTGACCTCTCCGATCTCCGCGGTCAGCCGTACCTTCGCGATGCGCTGGAGATCGCGGCGGCCGGCGGGCACAGCCTGCTCATCATCGGGCCGCCGGGCGCCGGGAAGTCGCTCGCGGCCCGCCGACTCCCATCGATTCTGCCACCGCTGACCCGCTCCGACGCGATGGAGGTCCTGCGCGTGGCTAGCGCGTGCGGCCTGCTGGGTCGCGGCCAGCTCGCTGTGCGGCGTCCGTTCCGCGCGCCTCACCACACGATCTCGACAGCCGGGCTCGTCGGCGGCAGCTCACCGCCGCGGCCCGGCGAGGTCACCCTCGCGCACCGGGGCGTGCTGTTCCTCGACGAGTTGGGTGAGTTCACGCGCGAGGCGCTCGAAGCACTCCGCCAGCCGCTCGAGGAGGGACGTGTCGCGATCACCCGGGCACGCGGCGCCGTTGAGCTGCCGTGCCGCTTCATGCTGGTCGCGGCCTCGAATCCATGCCCCTGCGGCCGCGGCGAGGAGTCGGGCGAGTGCGAGTGCCAGCCCACCTCGGCGCGGCGCTACCGCGCAAAGCTCAGCGGCGCCCTCGCGGACCGGATTGACATCTCGGTGGCCGTCGATCGCCCGTCGGCGACGGAGATGGGCGGGCGGCATGGTGTGGACTCGGCGACCGTCAGAAAGCGGGTCGTGGCCGCGCGCGAGCGCCAGGAGCGCCGGCTCGGACCCGGGCGGTGCAACGCCGACATGGACCTCGTGGAGCTCCGCGGCGCTGGGCAGCTCAGCCGCGAGGCACGCCGCACGCTCGCGCGCGGTCACGCCCAGCTCGGCCTGAGCGGCCGGGGATACGACCGCGTGCTCCGGGTCTCGCGGACGATCGCGGATCTGGCGGGCGCCGAGCGCATCGAGGTTGAGCACGTCGCGCGCGCGATCAGCCTGCGCCGCCGGGGGCAGGAATGAGCGACGTCTGGCGCATCGGTCGCGGGGAGCCGGGCTACCCGCGCGCGCTGCTCGACCTGGAGCAGGATGTCCCGGCGGCGCTCTTCGGGTGCGGGAGCAGGCGGCTCGTCAGCGAGCTCGACCCGGAGCAGACCGTCACGATCGTCGGCTCCAGGCACCCGAGCGGGTACGGGCTGGAGGTCGCAGAGGAGCTCGGGTACCTGCTCGGCGCAGCCGGGCTCGTTGTGGTCAGCGGCATGGCGCTCGGGATCGACTCCGCGGTCCACCGCGGTGTTCTGGCGGGAAACGGCTCGACGATCGCGGTCCTCGGCGGCGGGCCGGATGTCGTCTATCCACGCAGTGAGCACCGGCTCTACGAGCGAATCGTCGCCAAGGGCGCCGTCATCTCGGAGATGCCCAGCGGGACTCGGCCGGGGCCTGGAGCGTTTCCGCTGCGCAACCGCATCATGGCCGCGCTCGCGAAGATGACCGTGGTGGTGGAGGCGGCGCAGCCATCCGGATCGCTGATCACCGCCGAACGCGCACGCGAGCTCGGCCGCGACGTTGGCGCGGTGCCGGGCCGCGTGACGAGTCGGGTGGCCAAGGGCACCAACGCGTTGCTGAAGGACGGCGTGGCGATGGTCCGCGACGCGCAGGACGTGCTCGACCTGTTGCTGGGGGTCGGGGTGACCTCCACCCGCCGTTCGGGTCCGCGGCTCGAGCCCGAGCTGGCGCGCGTGGCGGACGCCGTCGACGGCGGAGCCGCCACGCCCGATGCCGTCGCGCTCGCCGCCGGCGTCGATGCGAGCGAGGCGGCGGTGGCGCTCGCACGCCTGGAGTTGATGGGCTACCTGCGGGTGGACGGCGCGGGGCGCTACGAGCGGACCTCGTTGACCCCGCCGGACGAGGAGCCCAGCACTACGCTGGGGCCATGCGAGCCGACGAACGGGTCCCGGTCTGCCTGACGATCGCCGGGTCGGATTCCGGCGGCGGCGCCGGCATCCAGGCCGACCTCAAGGCGTTCGCGCGCTGCGGCGTTCACGGCACCTCCGCGATCACCGCGATCACGGCCCAGAACACGATGGGCGTGGAGCTGGTCACCCAGATTCCCCGCGAGACGATCGTCGCGCAGGTCCACGCGGTGGCCGAGGACATCGGGGTGGACGCTGTGAAGGTGGGGATGCTCGGGGACGAGCCGACGATCGACGCCGTGGTCGAGGCCCTCGCCCTCTTGGGCGACGCGCCGGTGGTCGTCGACCCCGTGATGGTTTCGGCCAGCGGCG
>VAYL01000141.1:0-5237 GCA_005884305.1 Actinomycetota bacterium | reverse complement strand
ACGCACTCGTCAGCGCTCGCGGCGTATCTCGCGCGGGGCGGGGATGTCGCGGAGGCGGCGCGGTGGGCCCGCGAGATCGCATCGGAGGCGGTGGGTAATGGTCTGGCCGGCATCGGCGAGGGACCCGGGCCGGTTGATGCGCTTGGCATAATCCGGTCGCGATGAAGCTCGTGCGAATGAAGCCCGGACACGGCGACGTGTTGCTCGCCGAGGGTGATCCGGCGGTTTCGGAGGATGAGGAGAGGCTGATCGCCGAGTTTCGCCGTCAGCTCGATCTTGGGATGTCGGCCGCGGTGCCGACGTCCGATGGACCGCGGCGCGAGGCGACGATGGTCCGCGATTTCGCGGAGGTTCCGCGAGACGCGGAGCGGGTCGTGTTCTTCCCGCCGGCCGCGGGCGGTTGAGCGCCCTCATCGCGACGGCGATCATCGTCCTGGCGGTCCTGGCGGTCGTCGGGTTCGGCCCGACGGTGGCCGAACGCGCCCGCCGGCTGATCCCCAAGGGCGAGAACCGCGAGCGGATCCCACCCTACGACCCCGGCCGCGAGCGCCGCGCGGAGGCTCGCGCCCGCGAGCTCCTGCGCTCGGTCGTCTCCGGCGAGGAATACGCGATGTACATGGAGCTCGGCTTCATCGCCGTCGACGGCGGCGAGGGAGAGGGCTACGGCTATCTTCTCTACCCGCACCGGCCGATCCTGGCGTTCGACGCCGATACCGGCGAGCTGCTCAGCGAGTACTGCGTCGACTTTCCGGACCGCTCGGAGCCTTCGGAAGCACAGCGGCTCCCCGATGCGGACGATGTCCTGGCGAAGTGGATGTCGCTGCGTGGAGGTGAGCGCGAGCTGATCTCGGTGGCGAACATGCACGTCCCGGGTCGTCAGCTCGACCCCGCGCAGGTCGCCCGCGACCTCGTTCGGCTGCGTGAGTGGCGGGCCCGAAGGGTCAGGACCGCCGCGTGAACGACCTCCCGCGACCGCGCTCGTCCGCGGTCTTCGACGGCCCCGACCGGGCCGCGGCCCGCGCCTACATGAAGGGCATCGGGTTCGACGACGACGCGCTGCGGCGCCCGACGGTCGGCATTGCGAACACGTGGATCGAGGCGATGCCGTGCAACTTCCATCTTCGTGACCTCGCCGAGGCGGTCAAGGAGGGCGTACGGGAGGCGGGGGGGACGCCGATGGAGTTCAACTCGATCGCGATCTCCGACGGCATCACGATGGGCACCGAGGGAATGAAGACCTCGCTCATCAGCCGGGAGGTGATCGCCGACTCGATCGAGCTCACGGTGCGCGGCTACCAGTTCGACGCGGTCGTCGCCCTCTCCGGGTGCGACAAGACGATTCCCGGGGCAGTCATGGCGCTCGCCCGGCTGGACGTGCCGAGCGTGATGCTCTACGGCGGCTCGATCGCGCTGGGCCACTGGCGGGGCAAGGACGTGACGATCCAGGACGTCTTCGAGGCGATCGGCGCGCATGCGGCGGGCGACATGTCGGACGAGGAGCTGCTCGAGCTCGAGGGGTGCGCGAGCCCCGGCGCGGGCGCATGCGGCGGACAGTTCACCGCCTTCGAGGTGATGGGAATCTCGCCGATGGGCTCGGCGATGGTGCTGGCGATGAACGGCGACAAGTCCGAGGTCGCGCGCGAGGCGGGCCGGTTGGCGCTCGCGGCGCTTCGCGATGACCGAAGGGCTGGCCAGGTGATCACTCGGGAGTCGATCGAGAACGCGATCGCCACGGTGTGCGCCTCGGGCGGCTCTACCAACGGCGTGCTGCACCTGCTGGCCGTCGCGCGCGAGGCTGGGATCGAGATGGACATCGACGACTTCGAGCGGATCTCCCGCGCCACGCCGCTCCTTGCCGACCTGAAACCCGGTGGCAGGTTCGTCGCCACCGACCTCTACAAGGCCGGCGGCGTCGGGGTCATCGCGAAGCGGCTCGCCGACGTCGGCGTGCTGCACAGCGACGCCCTGACGGTGACCGGCCGAACGATCGGCGAGGAGGCCCAGGCCTCGGAGGAGACGCCGGGTCAGGTGGTCGTGCGCCCGGCGGACGATCCAATCAAGTCCGAGGGCGGCTTCGCGATCCTGCGCGGAAATCTCGCCCCGGACGGCTGCGTCGTGAAGCTCGCGGGCACCGAGCGTCTGAGGCAGGAGGGCCCGGCGCGAGTGTTCGAGTCAGAGGAGGCGGCGTTCGACGCCGTGTCGGAGCAGACCATCAAGCCCGGCGACGTCATCGTTATCCGCAACGAGGGTCCATCCGGGGGCCCCGGGATGCGGGAGATGCTGCACGTCACTGCCGCGCTGGTTGGCGAGGGTCTGGGTGAGGAGGTCGCGCTGCTCACCGACGGGCGATTCTCCGGCGCCACGCACGGCCTGATGGCGGGCCACGTCGCCCCCGAGGCGGTGCGCGGGGGGCCGATCGCCGCGGTCCGGGAGGGCGACCGGATCACCTTCGACGTGGAGGCGCGCCGGCTCGATCTGGACCTGACGGACGAGCAGATCGCGCAGCGCCTCGCCGAGTACGAGCCCCCGGCGCCGCACTACACGAGCGGCGTGATGGCGAAGTACGCGCGAAGCGTGAGCTCCGCGGCCCAGGGCGCCGTTACGCAGTAGCCTGCGCTAGTCGGCTAGAAACGCCTCGAGCACCCGGTTGAACCGCACCGGGCGCTCGGCCATCGGCACGTGGCCCGTCTTGTCGAAGATGACCGTGCGCGAGTTGTGCAGGCGCTTGGCGTAGCCGATCGCATCGTTCGGAGGGACAACGTGGTCGTTGCGGCCCCAGACGATCATTGTCGGCACCTCCACGTCCTCCAACCGGTCGAGGATGTCGTAGCCGATCAGGCCCTGTACGGCCGGGACGAAGCCGGGCTTGCCGGTGCCGTGGTGGAGAAACTCCCACAGGAGCTCGGGCCGCAGACGGTGCGGCGCATAGAAGAGCCCGCTGAAGAAGATCTGGCGGATGCGCGGGCGCCGGATGAGCCGTCGCTCGTTCCTGAGCGTGAGCGGGGCCGTCGCGATGCTCATTCGCGCGGCCACCTCGGCGGGTTGGCGCTTCATGCGCGCGTGGGAGATGCCGGCCGCTGAGGCCAGCACCAGCTGCTCGAAGCGGTCCTGCCGGCGCGTGGCGGCCTCCGCGGCCACGAATCCGCCCATGGAATTGCCGACGATGGTGCAGGTGCGGATGCCGATCGCATCGGCGAACTCGTGCACGAGCCGGCCGTATGCCTCGACCGACACCTCCCAGTCCGGAAGCGGGGCCTGACCGAAGCCGGGGAGATCGAGCGCGATGACGCGGTGCTCGCGCGCGAAGTGAGGGATGGTCTCCAGCCAGTTCTGCCAGGCGCCGCCGAGACCATGGACGAGGAGAAGCGCCTTCCCGGACTCCGGCCCCATCTCGACGTAGTTGATATCCCGCGCGCCGCCGATGTCGATGCGGCGGAGGTGCTCGCGCCAGTCGATGCGAAGCCACTCGGGATCCGGATCCGGGTTCCCGTAAGGGTCCGGTCCCTCGGCGGGCGTCGCATCCGGGAGCTCCTCCATCGGCGAGGCGAAGGGGAAGAACTCGTCGAGGAGCTGAGCCGTGAGGCTAGTGCGCTCTTCGGTGGCCTGGGCTGGCATCAGGCGTATCCCATCCGCTCCAGCACCGGGATCTCGTGGATCTGGGGAGGTTGCAGGTGGTTCCACAGGATGCCGCGCGGGCGGTCGTACACGCGCTCGACGTCGATGGCCGCGCGGGGGGTGACGATCAGGTCGACCGGGAGGTCGTGGTCGGTCATCATCAGGTGCTCGCGCAGGATCTGGATGGGGTGGACGGTCGTCGCGACGCAGGTGTGCTGATCGATCTTCGATTCCTCGATCAGGAGTCCGTACTCGAGGTCCGAGAAGCCGCCGCCCTTGCCGATCCTCGCGCCGCTCAGGTTCACCGCGACGGAGCCGCAGAGGACGAAGTCGACCTCCGGGATCTCCTCGAGCGCGACCACTCGCCCGTGCTTGAGCGCGCCCTTGATCGTCGCCGCCTCGCGGACCTGAGCCTTCGTCAGCCGCTTGGGGTCAAGGAGCCGGAACGGATGCTGGTCGCGCAGGCGCGGCACCGCCATGACGAGCTTCTTGCCCTGCTCCAGAGCCAGCCGCCTGGCGTGAGTCTGCGGCGAATCGGGATTGGTCTTCACGACCTGGGCGCGCTTCCACAAGCGGTGCTGGGAGAGCTTCTCGGCGGCGAGCTTGGCGCCGGCGAAGTTCGGCACGCGGCCCTCGGCCCCCGGAAATCGGGAGACGCCCTCGCGTTCCATGGCCCGCCACACGGCACGTCGAACCTGGTCCTTGGAGCGCATGCAGGGGAACATATGAGAAGGGCGGCGACTTGGTCGCCGCAGCACTAGGTGTGTTAGTGAGGGGCTTTAGCCCCGAAACTGGCTGGTGCCGTTAATGGAGCTGGTTAGGCGCCGAAGCCGCCGTAGGGGATTGGCCGCGAGGGGGCCGCGGCCGGGCTGCCACAATGCGACGCTCGTGGCAGAGGAACACCGCACATCGCTGGCCGGTCCCGTCGTTCCCGCCGAGGAGGCTGGTGACGCAGGGGACGCACCCGAGCAGCTGCCCGAGCGCCGCCCGGCCGAACGCATGCGCGAGCTCCTCCCGGCGATCGAGCCCGAGCGGCGCCTGAACGACTGGGGGCGGTCGGAGCGCGTCGAGGGGTTCATGGACCGGACGCTGATCGAGTTCTTCTATCGCTACTGGTTCCGGGCGGAGGTCGAGGGGATCGAGAATGTGCCCTCCGATAGCGGCGCGCTGCTCGTCTCGAACCACGCCGGCGCGCTGCCGCCGGACGCGGCAATGATCGGCAAGGCGATCCGGGAGGAGCATCCGAATCCGCGACCGCTGTACATAACGGTCGAGCACTTCTTCAAGGGCTATCCGGGGTTCTCGATGCTGATCCCGAAGGTCGGCTGCGTGGCCGCGCACCCCGCGAACGTCCACCGGCTGCTCTACGACGAGCGGCAGCTGGTTCTCGTCTTCCCAGAGGGGCGGAAGGGGACGAGCGCTACCGCCTGCGCCGGTTCGGCCGCGGCGGCTTCGTCGAGGCGGCCATGCGGGCCGAGGCGCAGCTGGTTCCCACCTGCGTCGTTGGGGCCGAGGAGTCCGCCCCGATCTTCGCGCAGGTCGACGTCATGCGAAAGCTGACAGGGCTCCTCTACTTCCCGCTCACGCCGACGTTTCCGTGGCTCGGCCCGTTCGGGATGCTG
>VAYL01000140.1 GCA_005884305.1 Actinomycetota bacterium | reverse complement strand
CTCCAGGTCCCGGAGCTGGGCGAGGACAGCCTCGAGCATCTGCCGACGGCGCCGGCCCTGCGCCAGGACGTAGACCCCGGCCGCACGCGCCGTTGGGCTGACTGCCAGCTGGGCGAGCTCGGGCCGCTCGCTGTTCGGCCCGAGCACGTGCCACTCGACCTCCAGGGCCGCGGCGATCGGCACCTCGTGCTGGACGTCGGTCTGCGCGTGGTCGGCCATGAGGATCACGGCGTGGGAGTCGCAGAATTCGTCGATGCCCCCGGCGGCATCGACGAGCTCGCCGAAGCTGTGGTCGGCGTGGGAGATGGAGTCGCGCATCGCGTCGACGCCGTAGGTGTGGGTGTGATGGTCGTTGTCGGGCAGCGAGAAGAGGAGAAAGTCGTACCCGTCGTCGGCGATCAGCTCCCGCGAGACGCACCCCGAATACGCGTCGCGCGTGCCCGGTCGCAGGGTCGGCTTGCATGGAACGCGCCGCGAGGCGTAGAGGTCACCGTAGAAGAGCTCGTCCGGTCCCCAGACCGCGTGGCGGAAGTCGGCCGCGACGGCCACCCGCCGCATCAAGCCCTCGAGGCTCAACTCGTGCCGCCGACGCCCCCGGTAGATGAGAAACGGCGTGCAGGCCGTGCGAACGCCGGCGTCCCCGAGCCGCTCGAAGATGGTCTCCACCTCGTGCGACAGGTGGGCCATGTTCATGTTGTAGACGGTGTCGTAGAGCGTGCGGAACAGGCCGAAGGCCCGGGTCGCCTCCCACGAGGACCCGTATTCCACGTAGCGCCGCTCGGCGCGGTGGTACCAGTTCATGCCGCTGATGTGGTGGCGATCAGCGCCGGCGCCGGTGGCAATCTCCGAGCAGGCAACGGGCGTCACCGACGGAAATGCGGAAACGCAGTCGCCGATCAGCGTGCCTCGTTCCAGCAGTCCGCCGAAGTTGGGCGCGAGGTCGTCGGCCACAGCGCGCAGGAGCATGTCCGTGCGCAAGGAGTCGACGACGATCAGGCAGAGCTTTCGGGGTTGGGACATTCGTCTCAGTGTGACCGGAGAGGAAGCGCCGCTCACCGGAGCGAGCGAAGCCCCTCGTACTTTCGCTGCGCCCGGCGCTGCCGCGCCGACGCCAGCCAGAGAAGGCCGACTAGCACCAACAGGCCGAACGGCTCCCACACGAAAGCGGTGACCACCGCCAGGACGAGCGCGATTCCCGCGACGATGAGGCCGATGGACGATGCGCCGCGGACTCGCGCCTGCGCGCCGCCCACGACCGAGCTGACGACGCCATAGGCGATGACCGCCAGGATCGCTCCGAGCGGGACGCCGACGATGGCCGGGTGATCCCGGTTCGACATCGAGATGGCGAAGAGGATCGCGCCTCCGACGGCGGCCGCGATCGCGAGGAGAACGCCCACCGCGTCGCGGCGCCCGGAGGCACCGGCGAACGTCCCGGCTGCGATCGCGAGCCCGATCCCCTGGCAGATGGCGAGGAAGAGGCTCATCGGCCGAGAGAGGCTAGAGCATCAGCATCGGGCCGCCGCGGCCTAGTGCTGCTCAGGCGTCGGGATCAGCCGAAGCTCTGCGTGCGATCGCAACCGGCAAGGCGCACCTGGAGCGGCCCATCGGTCTTGACGCGCAACGTCGCGTTGCAGCCGAGCCTGGCCCGCCGCGGATGGACCACGATCTGCGACAGGTTCTTCGCGTCGATGTGCAGCACGTTGCGCCGCGGCGTGCTGGGTGCCTTGCCCCAGGACTTGGATTGCTCGACGTAGGGCATCGTTCCCATGTTCCCGCCGTTGAGCGTGCCAACGGTGTGCCGCGTTGCGCTCGCCCGCGGATCGCCCTTCCCGAAGCCGTCGGACTTCGCGTCCACGCTGCCGAGCGGTGCCTCTCCGCCGGAGTTGCGCAGTCGAAGCCCGGAGAGCCAATACGCGTGATCGGCCACCGTTCCGGCCTTCGGGAAGTCCATCGTGGGGTTGACGACGTAGGTGACGTGCGCCGGGTTGCGATTCACGCGGTGGGTCCCGAGGAACTTGGCGGCCGGCGCGTACTCGTCGTTGGAGGCGAGGGCGAAGTGGTCGGCTGCCGTGAAGAGGTCGAACCGGTACCGGTAGCCGAGGTCGTCGAACGTCTGGGCCTGTTGCCGCGCGCCGGCGACCGGCACCAGCTCGTCCTCGGTCCCGTCCCAGATCAGGAACGGGATATTTCGCACCGAGCCGAGCATGCGGTTGGTGTTGCTGGCGTCCCCGCCCGGCTGGGGTGGCGCCGGAGGCACCCAGATCCCCAGGCCCGGCGGCCCCACGACCGGATTCGCGCGGGCGAACAGGTCCGGATATTGCGTCGCGAACTTGCGAGTACCCCGAGATCGCCGTCCACGATGGGTTCAGCCGGAAGCGCCGCGCCACGTCGGCCCAGACCTCGAACGTGTCGGCGCCGGCGTGCCCGTAGTACCAGCCGTCGGGTCCGCGGCCTGCGGGCGTGATCGCGATAGATCCCGGACCTCGCTCCCCGAGCTGCGACTGGTTGCGCGTGTCGGAGAACTGGTTGTAGTTCGCCGCGAGCGAGTGGAGCAGCAGCGTCATGCCATAGCCGCCGTGCGGGCGCGGTCCCTTGGGGATGTAGATGGCATATGGCTGCAGCCGGCCTCGTAACTCGCCCTGGCAGTCGGTGGGCTGGCCGCACGTCTTGGAGTAGTCGACACCCTGCTTGGTCTCGAAATGGCTCACGAGGATCCGGTCCATCGGGCCGCTCCGGGGCACGCCGTCGGGCTTGCCGCGCATGTTGTCGGTGACCCGCCGGGCGAGCTCGGAGAAGTCGACGTTGGCGAAGAACGGCGAGAGGTCGTTGGCCGCGAGCGCGTTGCCCTGCTCGCGGTCGCGCCACCACGCAGGGTTCGAGAACACCGAGCCCGGTGGAAACGGGTGCTGCCAGGGCTCGTGGTAGCGGAACGCGACATTGAAGAACGCCGTCGGGTTGCTGAGCCCTGCCGCGCCGCCGGGATGGGTCGCGTCGGATGCCGTCTGTGGAATCAGGTACTTGTGCGCCTGCTTGTCCCAGAGGCCCACGCCGGCCGCCAGCCTCACCGTGCGGCGATGCGGGTTCCAGATCCGGTGCGGCACGCGCACCTCGATCTGGCGACGGCGCTTGCTGACCGAGACGTTGAGCGGGAACGACGGCGGTGCGCCTCCGGAGCCTGCGCGCATGAGATCCGCGCGGCGCCCATGGACGGTTACGAACATCCGCGCCGGAGCGCTCGCGTTCGCGCCGTGCGGGAACTCCCGCGGCTGCTTCGAGTTCCCGATGGCGATGGTCGTCGCCACCAGCGACGGGTCCTTCATCGTGTTCAGCGTGATCCGGAACGCCGTGGCGCGACGCAACGGCTTGACCCGGAGCTCCACGAGGTCCGCGGCGTTTCCGGCGTAAGCCTTCTTGGTCGGGTACGTGTAGGTCCCGTTCGGCATCGAGAACGAATCGCCGGAGCTGCGCGGGTCGTTGGGGTCACGCGATGCCCCCTTCGCCCCGTGGTCGTCGTAGAGGAAGTCCTGGTAGAGGAATTCACCCCGCCGGTAGGCGCTCGTGCCCGAGACGAGAATCGGCCTCGCGTGCCAGACCCCGCGATTCTGCAGCTGCGGGGACTTCGCCGGCTTGCGGTACAGGATCGAGGGACCCGGGCGTGGCGCCGGGCCGCGGTAGAGCGAGCCCTGGCCTGCCCACGCAGGCTCGACCGGCACCAGCGCGCTGGCGCACGCAAGAATGGCCGCCGCCACTCTGACCCTCACGGTCGTCAATGTAGCTACGCCCGAGCCTCCTCGCGCCGGTTCGCGCTCGCGTAACTCTTCGGGCACACTTCACCGATGCCCGAGCCCCAGGATCGGCCGCCCGAACCGTCGCCGCCGACCTCACCGGCGCACCGGCGATCGCACCAGACGGCGCGCGACCTGGAGCGCTACGCGGGTCTGTTCGCGCAGCGGACGCGCGTGATGCGCTCCTCGGCGATGCGCGACCTGATGGCGATCACCGCCCGGCCCGACGTGATCTCCCTCGCGGGCGGCCTGCCGGACACGTCGACGTTCCCGCCCGCCACGTTACGTTCGCGGCGCAGATGACGCGGATCGCGCAGGAGTCTGCGGCGGAGGCGCTCCAGTACGGGCCGACGGAGGGCTTCGACGAGACAAAGGCGGCGGTCCGCATGGTCATGGAGGCGGAGGGAATGTCTCCCGAGCCCGAGGACATCATCGTCACCACGGGCGGACAGCAGGCGCTGGACCTGATTGCAAAGACGCTCGTCGACCCGGGCGACGTCGTGGTCTGCGAGGCCCCTACGTATCCGGGCGCGGTGCCGGTCTTCTGCTCCTATGAGGCCGAGACCCACCAGGTCCCAATGGACGACGACGGAATGCGCGTCGACCAGCTGGAGGAGCTCTGCGAGCGGCTCGCGAGCGAGGGGCGAAAGCCCAAGTTCATCTACTCCGTCCCCAGCTTCCAGAACCCGGCCGGCGTGACGCTGTCGCTCGAGCGCCGCCGTCGCCTGGTCGAGCTCGCCCACATGCGCGAGATCCTCGTCATCGAGGACAACCCCTACGGGCTGCTTCGGTACGAGGGCGAGGCACAGGCGCCCCTGTACCAGCTCGACGGCGGCGACTACGTGATCTACGTGGGGACGCTCTCGAAGATCCTCTCGCCGGGGATCCGCATCGGCTGGGCGGTCGCGCCGCCCCCGGTGATGGAGAAGATCGCCCTGGGCAAGCAGGCGACGGACCTCTGCACGTCGACGCTCTCCCAGTACTTCGCGCTCGAGTACTTCGGCGAGGGTCGGTGGCGCGACTACATCGGCAGCCTGCGGGAGATCTACCGCTCCCGGCGCGACGCGATGCTGGAGGCGCTGGACCGCCACTTCCCACCGCAGGCGACATGGACGCGCCCGCACGGCGGGCTCTTCGTCTGGGCGACGCTCCCGGATTACATCGACACGTCCGATCTGCTCGCGAAGGCGCTGCGGGAGAACGTCGCGTTCGTCCCGGGCGCCGCGGCCTATGTCGATGGCCGCCGCGGCTCCAACTCGATGCGCCTGAACTTCTCCGCCTCGACCGCGGACGAGATCCGCGAGGGCGTGCGGCGAATCGGTGCGGTCTTGAGCGAGCAGGTGCAGCTGTACGAGACGATCACCTCCGAGCACCGGCTGCCGCAGCCGGCCCAGCGCGAACCGAGCGGCGACGTCGTTCCGTTCCGCGCGCCGCGCGGGGAGGCGTGACGGTCGCGTGCGGGTCGCGGTGCTAAAAGGGGGAAGCTCGCTCGAGCGGCAGGTGTCCCTGCGGTCGGCCGCCAGGGTCGAGGACGCGCTGGCGTCGCTCGGCCACGAGGTCGCCCCCATCGACGCCGACTCGGATCTTGTCCGCTCGCTCAAGGAGCTTCGGCCCGACGTGGCGTTCATCGCCCTTCACGGCCCCGGCGGCGAGGACGGCACGCCGCAGGAGCTGCTGGAGATCCTCGGCGTTCCATACACCGGCCCCGGGGTCGCGGCCTGCATCCGCTGCATGGACAAGGTCCTGGCGAAGCACCTGCTGCGCGAGGCGGGAGTCCCGACCCCCGACTGGGTCGCCTTCAACTCCACCGCCTTCCGTGAGCTCGGTGCCGCCGATGCGCTCGAGGAGATCGAGGCGCGCCTCGGATACCCGCTCGTCGTCAAGCCGGCGGCCCAGGGCTCGTCGCTCGGTGTGCGGTTCGCGGCCTCGCGCGATGGTGTGCCGGAGGCGCTCGTGTCAGCCCTGAGCTACGACGATCGGGTGCTGCTCGAGCGCCACGTCCCGGGGCGGGAGCTGGCCGTGTCCGTCCTCGACGGCGATCCGCTCCCGATCGTCGAGGCACGCCCGAAGGAGGAGGACCGGTTCAACTACGAGGCTCGCTACGAGATCGGCCGCACCGAGTACATCTGCCCCGCCGACCTGCCCGATGACGTCGCGGCGGATGTTCGTGACGCTGCCTCGCGGACGTACTCCGCGCTCGGCTGCACTGGGTTCGCGCGTGTGGATCTGATGCTCGACACCGACGGCCGGCCCGACGTGCTCGAGGCAAACGCGATCCCGGGGCTTACCGACACCAGCCTCTTCCCGATGGCCGCCGACGCCGCCGGGATCGGGTTCGAGGAGCTCGTCTCGCGGATCATCGAGCTTGCTGTCGAACGGCGAGGCGCCGCAGAGGCTTCTCGCACGTAGGGCGGCTGGCCCGGCGCGATCGGCCGATTATCGACCTATGCGGTTGACTTCCTGCCGTTCGCCCGCCCGTCCACCATTTCCGCCATCAGTTCGACTGCCGCCGCTACCGCGAGGCCCTGGTCGCGGACGAGGGACTGCCAGCTGGAGAACGCGATCGCGTGGCCGATTGCGGCGGAGACGCGCTTCCGTGCCTTCCCCCGCTCCGGGCGGCCGCGCATGAGTATCCGCCGGACCTCGTCGAGGTAGGCGCGTCCCGCCGCCACCGGGCCGGCCATGCTCTCCACCAGCGGGGCATCGCGGAACACCCGCGACATCATGTCCTCGGTCTCCTCCCACCAGCCGTACAGATCGCTCAGGGCGCGGCGGAGCCGCGCCCCGGGGTCGCGAATCTCTGCCCACACCGATAGGTCCGGCGGCGGATGAAGCGACGCGTAGTGGCTCGAGCAGGCCTCGAACAGGGTGGCCTCGTCGGGGAAGTGCCGGTACACCGTCGCGCGCTGTACGCCCGCCTCGTCGGCGACGGCGCTGACGGTCGTCCGCGCAGGGCCCACGGTTCCATGGAGCCTCATGGCGGCCTCGGTGATCGCCTGGCGTGTCCGGTGCTCTTGCTCGGCGCGCAACCGCTTGCGGTACCGCCGCGTCTCGTATGTGACTTCGGTGGACATATCTGTTCAACCAATATTGACAGACCGGGCCGATCTGTGCTAGTTTCGCGCGACAGGGCTGTTCAACGAACTGAACGGAGCGCCAGAAATGACGATCGACAGGGGAACACTGACCAGGTTCGATGCCTCGCAGGGGCCACGCAACATCGGCCCCGACCGCGGAAGGCTCGTGGAGCTCGGGTCCATCGGCGCGCGGATGATGGCGTGGACCGAGGAGACCGGCGGGGGCTTCTCGCTCGTCGAGCACCCGATGCCGCCCAAGCATCTCGCGGTGGGCCTGCACAAGCACTCGCGCGAGGACGAATACAGCTACGTCGTCGAAGGGCGCATGGGCGCGATCCTCGGGGACGACGTCGTCTACGCGGAGGCGGGCGACTTCGTATTC
>VAYL01000139.1:6605-7987 GCA_005884305.1 Actinomycetota bacterium | reverse complement strand
AGCCAGCAGTTCAACGACCTTCAGTTCGGCACCTTCACCCGCTGCCCTGGCGGCGCTACGCAGCCCATCGCCGGATCGAACCCGTTCCTGGACGGCGGCAACCTCGACGGCAAGTGCGACCCCAACGACGTTCCTCCGGGCTGATGAGACGGGTTATCGCAACAGCCGCGCTGCTGGCCACGATCACGCTGGTCTTCGTCGCCCAGGGGTCGGGCGGCTCCGGTGGCAGCTACGAGATCCGCGGGATCTTCGACAACGGGGCGTTCCTGGTCACCGGCGAGGACGTGCGGATCGCGGGAGCGAAGGTGGGAAGTGTCGCCTCCGTCGACGTGACGATGCCAGGCGAGTGGGCGAATCGCGACGAAAGCCCGGATCCCGGCAAGGCGGTCGTCGTGATGGACATCACGGACGCCGGCTTCCAGGACTTCCGCCAGGATGCCTCCTGCATCATCCGGCCGGCCTCGCTCCTCGGCGAGAAGTACGTCGACTGCACGCCGACCCAGCCGCGGGCGCCCGGGACCAAGGCCCCGCCGCCGCTGGAGACGATCCCGAGCGACCAGCCGGGCGCGGGGCAGCACTTCCTGCCCATCGAGAGCAACGGCAAGGAGGTGGATGATCCTGAACGACCTGGGAGCGAGCCTCTCCGCACGCGGCCAGGACCTGCAGGCGATCGTCAAGCGGGCCGATCCGGCGCTGCGCGAGACCGACCGCGTGCTTGCGCAGCTCGCGCGCCAGAACCACGAGCTGGCCAACCTCGCCAAGAACTCCGATCAGGTGCTTGCACCGCTCGCGCGCGAGCGGGCGAAGGTGGCGGGCTTCATCCGCAACGCCAACACTGCAGGCGAGGCCACGGCGGAGCGGAGGGCCGACCTGGAAGCGGGATTCCAGAAGTTCCCCGCCGCGCTTCGCGCGCTCCGTCGCCAGATGGTGCAGCTGAAGCAGTTCGCCGACCAGGCCCGGCCGACGTTCGCCGACTTCGCGCAAGCCGCACCCAACATCACGCGCTCGACCAAGGCGCTCGGTCCATTCGCTCACGCCGCCACGCCCGCGCTCACGACACTGGGCAGCGCGGCGCAGAAGAGTACGGAGCCCATCCTGAAGTCGGATCCAACCCTGGTGAAGATCCGCAACCTGGCGCAGAAGGCGCCCCCCGCAGCCACCAACCTGGACGCCCTCCTGTCCTCGCTTCGGAAGACCGGCGCCTATCCGAAGCTCATGCATCTCCTCTACTACACGACCGGGGGCATCAACGGCTACGACAAGTACGGCCACTTCCTGCGCGCCTCGCTGATCGTCACCAGCTGCACGACGCTGGCCGGGGCGTTCCCGACCCCTGGCGGCGTCTGCGCCACCAACTGGGGTGATCAGACCACGACCGCCAA
>VAYL01000139.1:0-6598 GCA_005884305.1 Actinomycetota bacterium | reverse complement strand
CCACTCCTGCCGCGGCCAAGGCCGCGATCCTGCAGCGCGCCCGGGAACTCGGCGCGCAGACCCCATCCTCCACCGGGGGCACGCCCCTCGACGCCCAGGGAGACCTCGCCGGCACGTCGTCGTCCCAAGCGGGATCGAACGGTGCCAGCCGGCCCCATGCGCCGTCGTTCCGTGATGCTCGCGATCTGCTCAACACAATCATCGGCAGGCCAGCCTACGTAAACCACCGTGGCGCCCAGCCGGGCCATTACACCGCCCCTAGTGACTCCGGAGGCACGGCTCCATGAGGCGAGGCGGAGTCGGAATGATCGCCTCGAGCCCGACGCTGGTCGGCGCCATCACGACGCTGATCGTGATCCTTGCCGTCTTCCTCGCCTACAACGCGAACAACGGGCTTCCATTTGTCCCGAGCTACCGGATCTCGGTGCAGGTCCCGAACGCCGAGACGCTCGTGCCCGGGAACGACGTGCGAATCGCCGGCGTCCGCGTCGGCTTCGTGGAGGACGTCGTGCCCGTCCAGCACTCCAACGGCCGCGTGACCGCAAAGGCCGACCTGAAGCTGGACAAGAGCGTCGAGCCGATCCCAAAGGGCTCGACCGTCGTCGTTCGAGCGCAGTCGGCCCTGGGCCTGAAGTACCTGGAAATCGACCGCAGCGACAACCCCAACGGCTACCCCGAAGGAGCGACTCTCAGCCTCACCGCGGCGCGCCCACATCCGGTCGAGTACGACCAGGTTCTGAGCACCTTCAACGGGCGAACGCGCGCCGCCATTCGCCAAAACCTCTCCCAGTTCGGCGCGGTTCTCGCTGGCCGCGGACCGCAGATCAATGCCGCGATCGGCCAGCTGAGGCCGCTGCTTCGCCGCCTCGAGCCGGTGGCTCGCAACCTGGCGTCGAGCAAGACCGGCTTCGCTCGCTTCTTCCGCGAGGCGGGGCATGCGGCTGCCGAGGTCGCGCCGGTGGCCGAGACGCAGGCGCACATGTTCGTCTCGCTGGACACGACGTTCGGCGCGCTCGCGTCAGTCGCTCGGCCGTTTATCCAGGACACGATCTCCGAGACGCCGCCGACCTTCGACACGCTGATCCGTACGAGCCCGCGAATCAGCACTTTCCTGCGGCACAACGCCGCGCTGTTCGCAGATCTGCGCCCCGGCGTGCACGCACTCGCCAGAACCTCGCCCGAGATCGCGTCGGCACTGGAGACCGGGGCCCGCGTCCTGCCGGGCGCGCCGTCGCTGAACGCGCAGCTCCCGCCCACCGCCGACACGCTCGAGCGCTTCGCGACCAACCCCGATGTCCAGGGCGGGATCTCACGGTCGACGCAAACCCTGAACTATCTCTCGCCGACGCTTCGCTTCGTCGCGCCGGCGCAGACCGTGTGCAACTACGGGACGCTCCTGTTCCGGAACGCCTCGGGCCTCCTCAGCATCGGGGACGGCATCGGGACGAGCCAGCGGTTCCTCGTGATGTCGAGCCCGGGCGGCCCGAACAACGAGACCGCCCCGTCGTCCGCGCCCGCAAACAAGGCCGGCAACGAGACGAACGGGGCCGGAGATCCGGTGGCGAACTTCCTCCACGCCAATCCGTACCCCAACACGGCGTCCCCAGGGCAGCATCCTCGGGAGTGCGAGGCCGGTAACGAGAACTACGTCAAGGGCAGGCTCGAGATCGGCCACTCGCCCGGCAATCAAGGCATCAAAACGCAGGACCAGATCCCGGGGCAGCTCAAATGAGCCTGTTCCGCCGAAAGCGGCGCGCACCGGTCCGCTACAAGCCCTGGGAGGAGGCTCCCGATCCGCGCATCTTCGGCCGCAGCTATCGCGGTCCCAGTCCCGCGAAGATCGGCCTCTTCCTGGTGGCGCTGATCCTCGCCGTCTCGGTGCTGGCATTCGTCAATGCCTTCACCAAGCACTTCCCGTTCACGGGCCGCGGCTACGAGCTCCACGCCACATTCCAGAACGCGACGACGCTCAAGCCGAACTCCCCGGTTCGCATCGCCGGCGTTGACGTCGGGCAAGTCGTGAGCGTCTCGCGCGAGGGCAACATGGCCAATGTCACCTTCACGGTCGACGACGAGGGCCAGCCGATCCACAAGGACGCCACGATCACGATTCGTCCCCGTCTCTTCCTGGAGGGCAACTTCTTCCTCGACCTGCGGCCTGGGAGCCCAGAGTCGACGGACCTCTCGAGCGGCGACACGATCCCCGTCACGCAGACGGGCACGGCGGTCCAGCTCGACGAGATCCTCACTTCCCTCCAGAAGAACAACCGCACCGATCTCCAGCAAGCGCTCAAGGGCTATGGCGACGCCCTGACCCATGTCCCCACCGCGGCGGAGGACAAGACCCAGGATCCGGACGTCAAGGGCCTGACGGCCGCGCAGGCGCTCAATGAGACGTTCAAATACGGCGGCACGGCCGGCCGCGACTCGTCGATCGTCAACAACGCCCTACTCGGCCAGCACTCGCACGACCTCTCCAACCTCATCCGCGGCCAGCGCAACGTCTTCCGGGAGCTGGCGTCGGACGAGGGTGCGCTCAAGGGTCTGATCACGAACTTCAACACGACGGCCGGTGCTCTCGCCTCGGAATCGACGAACCTGTCGGCAACCATTCGCGAACTGGCGCCGACGCTCGAACAGGCACGGCCCACGCTGCTTCACCTCGATCAATCGCTCCCGCCGTTCCGTGCCCTGGCGATTCAGCTCGAGCCCGGAATTCGCCAACTGCCCGAGACCGTCCGCACAGGCACGCCGTGGCTGGTCCAGTTCAAGCGGCTCCTGCGGCCGCAGGAGCTGGGCATCGATGCCCGCTACCTCGCACAGGCCGGGCCTGGGCTGGCGCAAAGCGCAGCGTCCGCACCTTCGCTTTTCCACCAAACCGATCTGCTCAGTAGGTGCACGTCACACAACCTGATCCCAGCCGGCAACACGGTGATCGACAACGCGGGCGGCGCTTATCCGTTCAGCACCGGCGAACCGAACTATCGCGAGTTCTTCTACAGCTTCGTGCAGCTCGCCGGCGAGAGCCAGGACTTCGATGGAAATGGCTCCTTCGTGCGCTTCCAGGCGGGCGGCGGGCCCAGTCTCGACAAGATGAACAACCCGAACGGTGGGAGCCAGAACACGTCCCTCTGGGCCCACAACATCTCTGACCCGCTGGGGACCCGGCCTGTGCTCTTGGGCCTGAACAAGACGCCTCCCTTCCGGATGGACGTGTACCGGAACCCGCCGCCAGACATCAACGGCCCAGCCGCCGCGGTGGGCCCGCCCGACCCGAAGGCCGTCAAGTGAAGCGCGCGATTCGAGAGCACCTGCGCGACTTCGTGGCGATCGGCGTCCTCATCGTCCTGGCGATCGTGGCGACCGGGGTCATCCTGGTCAAGCAGCAGGCCAATTTCCCGTCATGGGTGCCGATCCTCGGTCAGGAGCACTTCGAGCTGAAGGCGGAGTTCACCTCGGCCCAGGCCGTGACTCCAGGCCAGGGCCAGACCGTCGACCTCTCCGGGATCAAGATCGGGACCGTCAAGGCGGTCAACCTCGAAAACGGGGTCGCCGTCGTGACGATGAACATCGACCCGAAGTACGCGCCGCTGATCCATAAGAACGCGTCGCTCCTCCTGCGCCCGCGGACGGGCCTACAGGACATGACGATCGACATCGATCCGGGTACCCCGGGAAGCCCAGAGGTCAAGGAAGGCTCAACCGTTCCCCTCGCGGACGCCCAGCCCAACGTCAACCCGGACCAGATTCTCGCGAGCCTCGACGGCGACACGCAGTCGTTCCTCCAGCTCCTGCTCCAGGGCGCCTCTCAGGGTCTCTACGGGCACTCGAAGCAGCTGTCTGCGGGCCTGCGCCGGTTCGAGCCCACCGTGCGTGATATCGCCCGCATCAACTCGGCGCTCGCGGAGCGCCGCCAGAACCTACGTCGAGTCATCACCAACTTCGGCAAGCTGAGCACGGAGCTCGGCCATCGTGACACGGAGCTCGCGCGCTTCGTCCGGTCCTCGAACACCGTTCTCGGGTCCTTCGCTAAGGAGCAGAACGCGATCCGCTCGACACTCCAGGAGTTCCCGCCGACGCTCCGCCAGACGCAAAGCACGCTGACGAGCACGAACCGATTGGCGCTCGTGCTAGGCCCGGCATCGCGCAAGCTGATCCCATCGGCCCAGGCACTGGCCCCGGCATTGCGCCAGGTGCGTCCGCTGTTCCGGGAGACGAAGGGACCGATCGAGAACCAGATCAGGCCGTTCGCACGGAAGATCCAGACGCCGCTGAAGCACCTGAACCAGCTGTCGAAGCCCCTGGCGACGACGTCGACCTCCCTGTCGAAGGCGTTCAGCGAGCTGAACCTAGTGCTCAATTCGCTCGCTTACAACCCGCCGGGGGCGAAGGACGAGGGCTACTTGTTCTGGGCGGCGTGGCTGAATCACGACACGAACGCCGTCTTCTTCACCCAGGACGCGAGCGGACCGCTTCGCCACGGCCTCGTGGAGCTGTCGTGCAATACCGCCTTCCTGGCCGAGGCCGTGGCCGGCAGCGACCCGTTCCTCCACACCCTCATGCAGCTCTCCAACGTGCCGAGCCAGCGCGAGATCGCGGACCACGACCCCAACAACTGCTTCGTGTTCTAGATGGAGACGAGGCCACCGACAGTCACCCGCATCCTGATCGCGATCGGCTTCGCGCTGTCTTGCTTCGGCCTCGCGCTGTTCCTGTGGATCGCGTTCGGCGGTCCCATCCCCTTGAAGCCGGAGGGCTACCGGATCACGGTTCCGTTCCAGCAGGCGACGCCTCAGCTCGCGGTGGAGTCCGACGTGCGGATCTCCGGTGTCTCTGTCGGCAAGGTGAAGTCCATCGAGCTGTCAAACAACAGCGACTACGCCGACGCGACGATCGAGCTCGACAGCCAGTACGCGCCGATCCCCGACGACACCAAGGCCATCCTCCGAGCCAAAACGCTGCTCGGTGAGACCTACGTCGAGCTGACACCCGGCTCGGACACGGCACCCACGCTTCCGGAGGGCGCCACGCTGCCGCCGGCGCAGGTCGCAAACTCGGTACAGCTCGACGAGATCTTCCGCACCTTCAGCAGGCCAACCCGCGAGGCGTTCCGTGGCTGGATGCAGTCGCAGGCCGCCGCGCTGCGCGGCCGTGGCCAGCAGTTCGGCGAGGCGCTCTCCGAGCTCGAGCCCTTCTCGGAGTCGGCCAATCGCGCCCTGCGGATCCTGGATACGCAGCAGCATGCCGTGCGCCAGCTCGTTCACAGCGGCGGCACCGTGTTCCAGGCGCTCTCCGAGCGCCAGGGCCAGCTGCGGGGCCTGATTCAGAACTCCGACCGGGTCTTCTCGACGACGGCGCAGCGCAACCAGGACCTCGCTCAGGCGTTCCGGATCCTGCCGACGTTCCAGCACGAGACTCGGCTCACGCTCCAGCGGCTGAACCGGTTCGCGATCGACGCGGACCCGCTCGTGCAGCAGCTGCGGCCGTCCGCGAAGCAGCTGAGCCCGACGCTGGAGGCCGCCGGCAGGGCTGCGCCCGACCTTCAGCGCTTCTTCGTCGGTCTTCACGGAACGATCGCCGCGTCGCACAGGGGGTTCCCGGCGCTTCGCAGGCTCCTCAACGACGACTTGACGCCGCTGCTCTCGCGGCTCGGTGGCACCGTCGACGGCCGGGCGCCATGGCTGGCGGACTTCAACCCGATCATCAAGGTCGCCCAGAAGTACAAGCATGAGATCACCGCCTTCCTCGGCAACATCGCCGCCGCCACGAATCAGGTCCAAAGCGCGCCCGAGAAGAACTTCACCAACGTGCAGCTCCTGCGGACCTCCAGCCCTCTGAATCCGCAGAGCATGGCGGCGTTTCCCCAGCGCCTGACGATGGAGCGCGCGAATCCCTACTTCAAGCCCGGCGGCTACAACAACCTCCGGCACGGTCTCGAGGCCTTCCGGAACACGCCGTGCGGGAACGGGATCACCGCAAGGCTCGACCCGAACAGCCCGAACGACCCCAACTTCTGGAACAGCGGCCGGTTCACCGGGACCAACCAGGAGAAGCAGGCGCAGGCGCAGGACCTGTTCCAGCGCATCAAGACCTATGGCTTCAACGGCCACCTGAGCACTGCCCAGACGAAGCGCCCGGCGTGCAAGAAGCAGGGGGGCTTCAAGTCGATCGGGACGCTGCGCGAGAAAACGCCGTACCTGCACGTCCGGCGCGAGCCCTAGCCGCCCCAGACGCCTTTCATCGCTGATCGGAGCCCGGGCTGCTACCGTTTCCCCGGCTACATCGGTCTCGGCTCCCGGTCGAAACTCAACGGCGCGGGAGGGTCACCGATGTAGGGTTGTAGCCCGGGGCGCGGACGGAGAGACCGCGCCGAAGCTCTCACACAAGGAGGAGATCAATACATGCGTTTCCGGAGACGGCACCTCGCCATCTTCGCCGTCGCGGCAATCGGCGCTCTTGCGGCCGCCGGCGCTGCGCTTGCGGTGACCAACAACGTCTCGACGACGACCTTCGCGTTCACCCCGAACACGCCTGGGTTGTCGAAGACGGTGTACAAGAGTGGGTCGCTGAACGTGCACACGCACACGACCTTCCTGCA
>VAYL01000082.1:8247-12248 GCA_005884305.1 Actinomycetota bacterium | reverse complement strand
CGGCGACGCCAGCGGCGCGCCCGGCCCCCTGCTGGGCGCCTCCAGCCAGCTCGTCTTCCACGCCACCGACCGTCCAGGGTGGTACGACCTAACGCTCCCCGAACCGGTGAGCCTTCAGCCGGGCAGATACTGGATCGGGCTCCACGCCGGGTCGACCTCCAAGATCGCACGGGTCCGCTGGGACAGCGTCCCGGGCAGCCGTGCATCCAATATCAGGGACTTCGGCTCCGGTCCGAGTGATCCGTTCGGCACCGCGTCGTCGATCGACGACAGGGAGATGTCGCTCTACGCGCTCTACACCAGCCAGGTCGCGAATTGAACCTGTCCAGGTGGAGCGGGAGGCTGTGAGCTCGAGGCTTCGCTGATTCGGCCTCCTCCCGCGATCAGCGGGAGCGCCTGTGGCTGTTAGCCTCTCTTCTCTTCCGCAGCCGCGGATTGCCCGAGGTATCGCACGAGGAAGACCGCTCGCACTTCTGTCCGACGGCCAGGAGCGTTCAGTCGTGGCCGCCTGTCGGATGCTCGGCAAGGCCGGCTACGAGGTCGACGTGGCCGCGAGCGCCCATCCCGCACCGGCGCAATGGTCGCGCTTCTGCGGTGGGCGCCACCGCGTCACAGACCCGCGGGCTGACCCGGCCCGATACGTTGCCGACCTCGAGCGCATTGCGACGCGCCGAAGGTACGACATCCTCCTGCCCGGCAGCGACGCGACGCTCCTCGCGATCGCAGGACACGGTGAACGCCTGCGTTCGATCGTGCAGATCGGCCTGCCGGCGGCGCACGTAATCGAACGAGCCCTGAGCAAGGCCGCGCTCATGGAGTCGGCGAGGAGCATCGGATTTGCTGTTCCGCCGACGGTCATCTGCCGTGATCCGAGCGAGGCGGTGGCGGCGGCACGGATATTCGGCTACCCGGTCGTGCTGAAGCCCCGGAGCTCCGTGTTCAAGTACGGCAGCCGGCTGCGTCAGTGCGCGAGCGCCACGACCCCGGACGAGGCCGCCCTGATCCATCGGTTGACGGAGTTCGGCATGCCGTGCCTCATGCAGCAGCGCGAGAATGACTGGGTCGTATCCGTCGGGGGCGTCGTGGCTGACGGGCAGCTGCTGGGGGCCGTGGCAAGCCGCTACGCCCGGATCTGGCATCCGGACGCGGGGTCGGCGTCGTTTTCGGAAACGATCCCGCTGAGACCGGCCCTCATAAGGATGGCGTCCGAGCTCGTACGACACCTGGAATGGCAGGGAATCTTCGAGCTTGAGCTACTGGAGCGACCGGATGGTGAGTTGCTTCCAATCGATTTCAACCCTCGGGTCTACGGCTCGCTCTCGCTCGCCGACAAGGCCGGAGTGCCGCTTGCGACGATCTGGTGCGATTGGCTTCGTGGCATGTCGGCTCCGCCGCGCTTCGCCTCGTCCGGTTTCCGCTATCGCCGGGAGGATGCGGATCTCCTCAACCTGAAGTGGCTGCTCAGGCGCGGCGAGGCGCGAGCCGCGCTCGAGGTGGCACGGCCGAGGCGACGGACCGTCCACGCCCACTTCTGGCTTTCGGATCCGCTCCCTGGTCTGGCGCAAGCGGGGTTGATGACTCGTTATCGCTGGAAGAGGCTGACACCCGGGGGGCGCGAGGCGGCGCCACCCCTCGATACCTCGCCTGCAGCCCAGCCCGTACCGCGGCCGCCACGCAGCAGGATCCCGTCAAGGACCCGATATATGCCGAATGTCGCCGTCATCGGGGCTGGTCCCTACGGACTCGCCGCCGCCTCCTTTTGCCGCGCCGAGGGGACGGCCGTGCAGTGCTTTGGCCGGCCGATGGAGTCCTGGACGACCGCGATGCCGCAGGGGATGATCCTGCGATCCCGCTGGCGTTCCTCTCATATCGCCAGCCCAGGCGACGCGCTTTCCCTGGACCGATTTGAGCGCGTTTTCGATCGGACGCTCTCGGATCACATCGCGATCGCCGATTTCGTCGAGTATGGGCGCTGGTATCAAGCGGAGGCTGTTCCGGATGCCGACCGGCGCCTCGTCCGCCAGGTGGAGCGGGATGGCGAGGGATTCAGAGTGACGCTCGCTGATGGCGAAACCACCGAGGCAGATTCGGTCATCGTCGCCGCGGGACTCGGGCGCTTCCCATACCGGCCCCAGCCATTCTCGGGATTGCCGTCACACCTCGTGACCCACACCGCCGACCATCACGACCTTTCCGTGTTCCGCGAGAAGCGGGTGCTCGTTGTGGGCGCGGGCCAAAGTGCCCTGGAATCGGCGGCGCTCCTCCACGAGAGCGGGGCGCGTGTCGAGGTGCTGGCGCGTGCCGATGCGCTCGAGTTTCTGGCGCCGGAAGAGATCGGTGGTCTTGTCCGGCGTACCAACGCTGCCATGGCGCCGCCGACGGACGTCGGCGGACGGATGACCGGATGGGCGGCCGCGACGCCGGACCTCTACCGACGGTTGCCGGCAACACCCCGCGCGGCCATCATGCGAAAGGTGCTGCGACCGCGAGGGGCCGACTGGCTCCGGTCGCGCCTCGAGGGCATTCCGATCACCCTCGGAAGGCGGGCCGTGCGCGCGGTTGCCGAAGCTGACTGGATCAGCATCCGACTTGACGACGGGAGCGAGCGGCAAGTCGATCACGTGCTTCTCGGCACCGGCTACCAGGTCAACGTGGCGTCGTACGAGTTTCTCGCTGACGAGTTGGTCTCGGGGCTCGAGATTCGCGACGGCTCGCCGGTGCTCGGTCGTGGGATGCAGTCGAGCGTCCCTGGGCTGCACTTCGTGGGCGCCCCCGCAACCCACAGCTTCGGTCCGATCATGCGCTTCGTCGTCGGCACCTGGTACGCCGCGCCCACTGTCGCCGCCGCGGTGGCCGCCGCACGGCCTCGGCCCATGCGGCTCGCCTACCGCCCGCGTCGCCTCTCGGGTGCCCGCCGGCGGCCGCGACCGCCGCTTCCGCCGGCAGGCGGCAATGGCGGAAGGGTGGTGGGGGGGCCTCGCACTGCCACCGTGGCCGGGCTCCGACTTCCTTCGTGGGGCGCGAGGGCAGATGCTTCACGATCCACCAAGGAACCTTCACCAACCTCCCGACGCCGTCATTAGCGGGTCACCTCGAGCTCGGCCTTCAGCTTTCGCAGCGTGCGCCACAGGATCTGCTGGACGTTCGCCAGCGACAGGCCGGTCATGTTGGCGATCTCAGGGCCCAGTCAAGCCACCACCGAACCGCAGCGCGACCAGCTCGCGCTCTCGCTGGGTGAGACGGCTCAAGGTAGGTCGTCGCGGCGGCAGCGTCTTCAGATTTGGGTACAGCATGGTCGCGGCGTTCGACGCGCCAGCGCTCAGCGCCATGAACAAGAACGCGAGGATCAGCGCCGTCAATCCCCGCTTCCGGTTCGCGTGTGGTCACGCGAAGATCCGGCCGCAGGCGGACTGTCGCTGCGCCGCGCGTTTCTCACCTTCCGTGATGCGTCCTGCCTCATCGAGCGCTCATCAACAATCGGCGGCCGTCATCGCGGGAGTTGACAGTCCGACGCGCGATAAGGCTCTTGACGAGCGCACAGCTTCAAGGGCGCTAACCCGGCGCAGGGCGAGGGTCAAGCGACGGCGGCCGCTCAGCGCTGCCGCCACGGCAGGCTCGTCACGCCCCCGATCTTGCCGCGAAGCTGCGCATGCCCGCGAACGCGGATCGTGGGGGTGAACAGCCGGCCGCGCCGCACGTGGACGTGCCGCAGTGTCCGCCAGGCGCCATGGCTGCTCTTTTGGATCGCGAGGGTGCCGGACTGGGGCGCCTTTCCCCACACACCGACCTTCGACTTCGCCCGGCGGTGGGTGACGAAGGGAAATCGGAAGCTGCGGTATGACGGTTTCGGGGATCCACTGTGGAAGAAGACCCCGGAGGTCGCCCACCTGCTGGCCGGCTGACCGGGATCGCGGGTCACGTCCCGAAGGGGATAGTTGATCACCGTGCTTGCACCCTGCTTCCACAGCAGGTAGAAGCCCTGCTCGATCCACTTGGCCTGC
>VAYL01000082.1:2294-8167 GCA_005884305.1 Actinomycetota bacterium | reverse complement strand
GATGAGCCCTCTCCGCCGCGCGAAGCGTCCGCCTGACGCTCTTGAAGTTCGCGACCTGAACGTCATTGCGATTGAAGGGGTGATAGCTCGGAGGTTTGGTGAAGTTCAGCGGGTGCTGGGACAGGATGTCGAGGTGCGGCTTGGTCGGGCATTTCGACGGCTTCAGATTGCGCTTCAGGCAAAGGAGTTTGCGCTCGAAGACGAGCGGTCGAAGCCGCGGCATGCTCGGATCCTGGAAATGCGTCCTGGAATCGCCGAACGGCGACATGGCGCCGCCGATCACCTTGGCGCCGGGTTGCGTCTTCTTCACCCCGGAGTAGAAGCGGTTCAGCAGCCGCCGGTAGAGCTTCGGGCTAGTCGCCCGCTTGCCCTCGTATTGCGGTGCCAGGTACTTGGTGATATTGGGCTCGTTCCAGACCTCGAAGTACCGCACCCGCGGAAGGCCGTGGTAGTGACCCGAATAGCGCTTCCCGAGCGCCTCCGCGAACTGGCCGAACGCGCGGGGGTTGGGCTTCCACGCTCCCGGCGGCACCGCGTCCCCGCGCGGTCGGTGCTTGCCCTCCGCCCAGTCAGGCGCCCGGAACACGTCGAGCACTACCTGCAAGTGACGCGCGGATGCGTCTCGGATCGCACCGTCGAGCGCGGAGAAGTCATAGTCCGGATCGCCGGGATTGGCGGGGTGGGCCGGCTTCCTGTTTCGAGCTACGGCTCTCCAGAAGACGCTGAGCCGCACAATCTGCGCGCGTGCTCCGACCGCGCGGTTGAACCACGTATCGCGAACGGCTGGCACGGGAGATTGCAGCGTCTGTCCGTCTCCGAACCCGACGCGCAGCCCGTGAGCGGATGCCTCGCTGGCGCGAGCGAGCACCATCGCGAGCATCGTCGCCAAGAAGGCCAGCGCGATCGTCGCTTTCGTGGCCCAGCTGCGCCCGCCGATGCGGCCAATCGCCGGGTGGTGAGGCGTCATCTGCTCGCCCGGTGCGGCATCGCGTGCGCGAACGCCGCCGCGAGCGACTGCCGACGAACGACGGGCGGCGGGGAAATTTTGCGCATCTCCCGTTAATACGGGCCCCGCTGCCGCTTCCTGACACTATGTAACGACTGGCCGAGGGATCCGCTGGGCGCGACCGGTGCTAGGTCCGGATTTTGAACATCGGCGAGTGGGAAGCCGACGGCGTGGCACCTCGCGAGCCGGGATATCTCGCCTGAACGCGATAGATGCCACGGTGGAGGCGGTGGTGCCGGAACGTCCGGAGACGCTTCTTGAAGTGACCGTGCGGCGTGAGCCTCGTCCGCCGCGCGCGCGAGATCGCGTGCCAGCGGCCGTGCGACCTCCGGTAGAGCTTGAGCTCAACGATGTCATGGAGCCCCGCCTCGGTTTTCGCGGCAAAGTGAGGGCGGATCAAGACTGCGCCCGTCGCCCTCAGCCCCCCGTTACGGGCTCCGACTCGCTTGACGTCGACCTCGGTCTTGGTCGCCGCGGCGATCATCGCCGTCGGCGCCGAGGTCGCCGCGGACGAGCCGCGCGCATTCGTGGCCGTGACGGTAACGCGGATCGTGGAGACGATATCGGCCACCGAGATCTGGTAATCCCAGAGGGTGGCGCCGGAGACGGGCGTGCAATTAGCGCCGGTGGCGTCGCAGCGAAGCCACTGGCGCGAATAGCTGGTCGATGACCCGGACCACGCCCCCGTCGAGGAACTCAGCCTCCGGCCCTCCCGCGCGAGGCCGCTGATGCTCGGCGGGGCTGTGTTGACCGGGGCGCTGCCGCCGGTCCCGCCGCCTCCACCACCGCCGCCCCCGCCTCCACCGCCACTGGGGAGCGACATCGTGCCGGTGTACTTGGCAAGGCAGGGGTCCCCGGCCGAGAGCAGGAAGTCGCCATGGGCGGGGTTCGCGAAGTCGGGCATGGCGGTCACGTTTCCGGACTCGCTGAAGAAGCGGCTGTTGGAATTGATTCCGCCGTTGCTGGCATGCCTCCCGTCCGTCCCGTAGACGCAGTTGTCGCGCAGCACGTTGGAGCCATCCGGAACCGCGCCCTGGGAATAGCCATAGACGTTCCAGCCGAGGGTGGACGCCGCGATGATGTTTCCTGAGACCACGTTGTTCTTCGAGCACGTGCTCGAGTCGCAGGAGAAGTTCTGCCCGTCCCCGTTGCCGTAGATCACGTTTCCGGTGATCGTCGAACCCTGCGCGTCCGGGTACAGCTGGATGCCGCGGTCGGCGTTGTCGTAGATCCAGTTGTCGCGGATGACGGCTCCACGCGACTCCGAGATGTAGATCCCGTGCTGGTGGTTCGTGGCCGGGAGCACGCCACAGTCATGGATGCGGTTTCGCTCGATCGTGACGTTCCGTGGCGGCGGATCATCGTAGTAGGAGCCGACCATGACGCAGATTCCGGTGTGCTCGTTCGTGATCTCGTCGTTGCGCAGGACGACGTTGTCCGCGTAGATCCTGGGCGACCCGCCGCCGCAGGTGCCGGTGCAACCCGGGGCCGAGTTCACGCCGTCGAGCCGCAAGCCGTCGAAGATCGATCCCGCGCCGGTCGGCAGGACCTTGATCGGGCCCCTCAGCGTGACCGATTCGCTGCCGTAGTGGGTCAGGGTCACGTTTGGCGTCTTCACGCTGGTCAGCGCGAAGTTGTACGTGCCTCCCCGGAAGCATCCCGTCTGGCCGGGCGAAAGGGAGGCGACCAGCGTCTGCGGCGTGGCGTAGGGATTGGCGAACGAGCCGTCTCCAGAGCTGTCGGAGCCGGACGTGGAGGCGAACTTGCTGCATCCCACATCAGCATCGGCCGTCGTCGCGGAGGCGCCCACCGCGAGAGCAACGGCGACGAGGATCAGCAGATAGGTGCGGGAAGTGCGCCTCACCACCCCGCTGCTCGGCTCTTCCTGAGAGCACGATAAGGCGAGGACAGCTACCTGGACGGATAGCCGACACGACGCCAGCGCATTTGCAATGCAGCGTGCGGATCCGCTGATCGGCGGCTAGGGCAGGACCGGATCGCTAAGCCGCGCGCAGGAACGATCCGACGCGGTTCAGCTCCGCCGTCACCGTGTGGGAGCGGACCCAGTCGTTGCCGGATCGCACCAAGCGGTCACGCAGGTGGGGGTCCCTGCGCACGGAGTCCAGCGCCGCGGCCGCCGCGCCAGGATCGCCGGGCGGTATCAAGACGACCGCTCCGGCCACGGCTGACGATACGCCGCCCACATCGGTCGCGACCGCGGGCAGCCCAGCGGCAAAAGCCTCGGCAAGCACCTGGGGGAGGCCCTCCGTCCAGGAGACGTGCAGGAGCGCGTGACTCTCGCGGTAGAGCGCGAGCAGTCGCGGCCCGAACGGGACGTAGCCGACCAGCTCCGCACAGTGGTCGACGCCCAGTTCTCGCAACCGGTCCTCGAGCGGCTCCCGCAGCCCACCCTCCCCGCACACTGTCAGCCTCCACGGGCTCGACCTCTCCTCGAGTCGCGCGATCACGTCGGCCAGCATCAGGGGATTCTTCTCCGCCTCCAGGCGGCCCACGCTTATCACCTCGTCGTCGTACCGGCGCGCGAGCGCCACCGCCGGCGCCACGATGTCCGCCTCCTCGACGAGCGAGACGGTGATCTCGAGGAGCGCCTTGGCCTGGCTGTACTGGGACGCTATGCCTGGTCCAACCGCAACCACCGGGATGCGCCGCGCGAGCGCCCGCCAGACCGCATCCAGAATCCCGCCCGCGAGCTGTAGAGCTGCCCGCTGCGGATGACGGGCGCGGACATACGCAACGGTGTCCTGGCGCACCCCGAGGACCACTGGCTTGCGTCGCGCCCTCGCCAAGAGCACAAAGACGGTGGCGAGTGGATGAGGCCCGAGGAGCCAGACGCAGTCGAGTTCTCCTAGGACGCGCCAAAATCGGGCGGCAGCCTGCGCGGCCCGTCGCGCCACGGCTATCGGATCGGCGAGGCTGCTGTAGAAGGGCAACGGCACGAACTCGACATTCCCGCCGATTGGATAGCGCGCCGGACCGCCTTCGGGATGCTCACGGCCGATGAGGAAGAAGCGCTCGAACTGCGGGGCCAATCGCGCGAGGAATAGGGCGAAGGCGCGTTCCGCGAAAACTTGGTCGTCGACGCGGTGATACGTGTAGTCGGTGTACACGCCCACGCGCATCGGTTCAGCCTAGAAGAAGCCAGATTTCGCCCCGGCGCGCGACGTCACGGAGCACCGGCGCCGCGCCGTGCGAGAATCCCGCTCCATGTACGAGACCGATACCCCCCGTCCGCGCCGGGCCGGCGCCGAATGGCTCGAGCCACCCGAGGAGGAACCGAGCCTCGCTCGCTATCTCGAGACGCTTCGTCAGCGGATCTGGATCGTGATTGCGGCGGTCGTGATCGCAACGGCCATCGCTGTGGCGTACGTGCTGACGGCGAGCAAGGAGTACACCGCCGAGGCAGACCTGCTGGTCACGCCCATCAGCAGCACCGCAATGCCGACCATCGGGCTCCCGGGGCTGATCCCCGAGTCGTCGGATCCCACGCGCGGCTAATCACGAACATCGAGGTCGCAACCCGCGTCCAACACCAGCTCGACTCGAGCGAGTCGTCTCGGACTCTGCTGAGCAAGGTGTCCGCCGTTCCGGTTTCCTCCAGCAACATAGTCGCCGTGACGGCGACCGCCGGATCCGCGACTAGCGCGCAAGAGATCGCCAACGCCTTCGCTCGCCAATCAGTCGTCAACTTGACCTCGGAGCTTCACTCGGCGATCGATCAAGCGCTTCCATCCCTGGAGGCTCAGCTCAAGGGCGGCGCGGGCGGGAGCGCCGCAGACCCCACCTCCGTCAGGGCGGCGATCGCATCACTGCAGACGCTGCGTAGCACTCCAAGCCCAACCATGTCGGTCCAGACGAAGGCGCAGAAGCCGAGTGGTCCGTCGTCTCCACGAACGAAGCTGAGCATCGCGGCGGGCCTTATTGCGGAATTGGTGCTCGGGATCGGCGCGGCATTCGGCGCTCAGGCGCTCGATCCACGACTTCGCCGCGAAGAACAACTTCGACAGCGCTACCGGCTGCCCGTTCTCGCGAGAGTCCCCCGTGAACCTCGCCCGAGGACGGATAAGCCGCTCAGCCCGGTCGCGCTCTCGCCGGTCACGCTGGAGGCATATCGAACTCTTCGCGGCACCCTTACTGCAAGGCGACGCGCAGCCGGTGCGGACTCGGGCATGATCCTGGTGACGGGCTCCTCGCCGTCCGAGGGAAAGACGACCACAGCAGTCAATCTCGCATCGACCCTCGCGATCGCAGGGACACGTGTGATCTTGATCGAGGCCGACCTTCGTCGGCCCGCCATCGGGAGCGCGCTGAACCTCAGGGCCGAGTACGGCGTCGCCAGCGTGCTGCTCGAGAGCGTGCCGCTAGAGAACGCGCTGGTCCCGGTGCCGGGCCTTGACTCGAATCTGCGGGTCCTGCTGGCCAATTACGAGGGCGGCTGGATCAGCGAGCTGTTCTCCCTGCCGACGACGCAGAATCTGGTCGCGGAAGCGCGGGAGTTGGCGGACTACGTGATCCTCGATACGCCTCCGCTTGCCGATGTCGTCGACGCGCTTCCGCTCGCGGAGCAGGCGGACGACGTGGTGGTGGTGGCGAGGATTGGCAAGACCCATCTGAAGAAGCTCGACCAGCTCGGCGAGCTCCTCGCCGACAACGGCATCAAGCCCGCCGGGATCGTCCTCATCGGTACCCCTCGACCCGGACGCTCCTCGTATGGCTACTACCTCGGGAATCGCGCTCCCGAGGGTGGGCGCGAGGTCATCCGATCTGGCGCCCCACGCGGCGGAAAGCGCACAGCCTTCTGAGGGCTACGCAGCCGATTCGTCCGACCCCAGCGGGTCGGCCAAGCCCA
>VAYL01000082.1:659-2286 GCA_005884305.1 Actinomycetota bacterium | reverse complement strand
CGAGGAGCCTGAACAACGCCTTGCGCGCGAAGGCGCGCATCCGCTTCGTCCGAGATTCCAAGTCAGCCTCGAATCGAGCCGCCGCCCGTTCGAGCTCCGGCCGCGGAGCGACGAGCCGCATCGCTCGCAGCTGGTTGATGTGGAGGACGTGGTAGGACGAGCTCGCCACGTTCACGGCCCGGTGAGGGAACAGGTCATACCGGGACCAGCTGCCGGTGTCCCAGCGATTGATGTTCCGCGCCAGTACGTCAACGCCCCGCTCGAACTCCCGGGATGCCTCCGTGTCCCCGAGGCCGAGAGCCACGTCGTTATAACCCCAGAGCGCGAAGATCCCACCGTTGAGCACGAATGAGGGAGGGTCCGTCGGATACTCCTCGAGAAAGAACCCGTTGTCATCTATGTTCGCGCGGACCCCACCGGCAGAAACCGGTATAGCCATGGGACGCAGCGCACGCCGCGCCGCATCCGCGAATCGTTCTTCGTGGGAAACGAGGTGAACCCGCACGAGAAGACTGGCGCCTTCGCCCTGGGCCATTGCCGAGAGCCAGGGCGGATCGAGGCGGAAGGTGTGCGGCATCGGGGTGCCATGTAGCCAACCGCCTTCGTGGAGCCCTCCACGGACCTGCATTCCGACCAGGTAGTCCGCAACATTCAGCGCTCCGGATAGCCACTCCTCCCCCTCGCCGTTCAAGTAGCGCTCAAAACAGCCCAGCCCCCACTGGATGGCGGCGACGTGACGCAGAGAGGTCCGAAACCACGACGGCGGCCACTGAGGCGCGCTCACCTTGCGGCTGAAGTCGATGTAATAGCCGCCGACCCCGCCGGGGGAGATGTTGGTGCCCACTGGCAATGCGAACGTCCTCGCCGAGCTGAAGAACCCCGCATAGCCGCGGCTCCCGGCGCGAATTCCTCCAATGGGCGGATCGGGCTTCGGCTTGGCTTCCAACGCAGGCACCCGCGAAGACTATGCGTCCGCCGCGGCCCTCGAGTCGGCGACGGCGCTCTGACGGTGGCCCCGGACGATGCGGTTGCGCCTGGTCATCGCGCCGCGTCGAGGTCCGCCGTCGGGGAGAAGGGGTGGCGCAGCGCCGGGCCGCGGACCCAATCCGTCGGCGGATCTCGCGGGTAACCGACGGCCGAGAGCGTAGGACCGAGCAGCTCGCTGAGAACCTCGACCTGATCCGGGTTGAATCGCTTGCGCCATTGGACGTTCATATCGCGCAGCTCGAAGCGGGCATCGAGAAAGCGCTCGGCCGACGAGGAGGGTTTCAGCTCGCAATGAGCCTCGACCGCTCTGAGCACCCCACGAGGGTCGCGAACAAATCGCTCATACTGGATTTCGGCGTAGCGGTCGGGGGCGATGCGCTCGGCCTCCGCGCGAGTGCTGTGGATGACCCGACGCCATTGCACCGCGGCGAGGGCGAGGGAAGAGCGCTCGTATCGATTCCAGTCCTCGAGATCGCGTGCGGTCAGTCCGTTGCGCCACGCCGGTTGATTCATCCGATCGCGCTCCCTCCAGAACCCGACGCGCAGAAGCGAGCTGACTACCGCGCGGCCGTCGCGGATGACGTGCACGAGCCGAGCGTCGGGGAAGATGCTTGTGAGGTAGCCGATCCTGCCCGGGCCC
>VAYL01000082.1:0-635 GCA_005884305.1 Actinomycetota bacterium | reverse complement strand
CGATGCGGGAGCGAACGCAGTCGCACTCCTCGCGGCGCGCCCGAACGCCGAGGAGATAGTCGTACCGGAACTTCTCGCCGCAGCAGTCTTCCCAGAACCCGTACGCCTCGACAGGCCCGATTCGGAGCCGTTCGAGCGCCGGGCGGAGCTGATCGGAGCGGCTGACGCTCCTGCGCATGCGAGGCGTCACGTCAGTCAAGCGCGAAAGCGCGGCGAGCATCGGCAAGCGCGGAGAGCGCTGGAGGTGCTGTGAGAGCCAGGCGAGCGCTTCGTGCGCCGCGAGTACCTCGAACACCAGGGTGGTCCCGCTGCGGGGCATGCCCAGGAAGAAGATCGGCCTGTCGACCCTAGCCGCCGTCACGTAGAGCACATTCGCGGCTTCCGCGGCACCGTGCGACCTCCACTGGCGGGAGTCTAAGCGCCGCACCACTTCGCCCTCGACTCGACGAATCTACGGGCAGGCGGCCGTGAGCTCAAGCGACCGCGATGCCCCCCGACGCCTACGCCTCGGGCTCCTCGCCGAGGATGACCGAATGTCCGCGGAGTGCGGAAACGCCGCGCGAGCCGCAGGCTGGAGGATCGACTCGAGGAGGTCCTGGCCGTCGAGAATATACGGGCTGGAAGCGGGCGCGAGG
>VAYL01000081.1:1065-4413 GCA_005884305.1 Actinomycetota bacterium | reverse complement strand
TCTGCATGACGCCGCCGTAGAGCACCACCAATCCCGGCACGCTCATCAGGCCGACCAGCGTGGCCGCCGTGAGCTGCCAGGAGTTATCGCCTGGACTCAACCAGTGCATTGCTCAGACTCTTCCTTTCCGATCGAGAGCACAGCCAGATCCGTCCTGTTGCTCGAACAAACACGCAATCGGGCCGACCGCGAGGCGGCTGGCCACCATTGACGCGATCAGGTTCTCGAATCGGAGGCCCGCCGGCTATCGACACAGGGCCAATCTGAGCTACCGAGTTTTCGCCATTCGGGCGAAGGCGAACTTGGAATTTCCGGCATGACGAAGCGACGGGTGGGGATCACCCCGCCCGTCGCGCGCCATGAAGGTAGGAACGGGTTAGGCGGCGCGCCAGGCCGCGAGCGAACCGTCGTGGGCGAGCCGCTTGAGGCCGCGGGCCTCGAGCTGGCGGGCGCGCTCCTGTGAGACGCCGACCTCCCGAGCGACCTCGCGGAGCGACGCCTCGGGGGCGCCACCGGTGCCGAAGCGCAGCTCGATCACGCGCCGCTCGTCCTCCGGCAGGGTCGCAAGCGCGGCCTTCACCGCATGGTCCTGCTCGCGCTCGTCGACCTCCTGCTCGACGCTCTCCGAGGCCTCGGCGCGAAACTCGCCGAGCGTCGTGTCGCCGTCGTCGCCGACGGGCGCATCGAGGCTGGTGGTCACACGGGTCAGGTCGCGAACGGCTTTGACCTCGTCGAGCGGCAGCTTGGCGCGCTTTGCGATCTCCTCTTCCGTGGGCTCACGGTTGAGGGTCGCGCTGAGCTCGGACTCCACGCGGTTGACCGTCCGCTCGCGCTGGGCGATGTGCGCGGGGATGCGAACCGGCCGGCCGGTGTTGTCCAGGCCGCGCTGGATCGCCTGCTTGATCCACAGAACCGCGTAGGTGGAGAACTTGTAGCCGCGCCGGTAGTCGAACTTCTCGGCAGCGCGGATCAGCCCGAGCATCGCCTCCTGGACCAGGTCCTGCATGGAGAGGCCGTGGCCCTGGTAGCGGCGGGCGAACTTGATGACCAGGCGAAGGTTCGAGTTGATGAGCCGCTCCTTGGCAGCCAGGTCGCCCTTCTCGATGCGCTGGGCGAGCTCGACCTCTTCCTCGCGAGTGAGCAGGGGGTAGCGGCTCGCCTGGTTCAGGAAGAGCTGAAAGCTGTCTGTGGTCTCGGTTGCGGCAAAATGATCAGCCCCGCGCCGCTCCGGGTGCTCGGCCAGGAGGGTCCGCGGTGCGTGCTCGCCGCGTCGTCGGTGATTGTCGTTGCGCTGGGTCTCAACGCCTCTACTTCTGGGCATTCGTCTCCTTCTCGATGGATCCCTGCCGGGGCCGCCGCGACACGTACGCCAGACTTCGTCAGGCGTTACTTTGCTTCAGAAAGTATAGCATTGGTTGTGCGATCAAGCAAATCGGGCGGAGCCGGAGGTTGGCAGGGCCTGACAGGCGGTATCTGCAGTATCGAGGGCCAGCATTAAGCCCCGATTAGAGGCCCGCTGGTCCCGGCCAGGACCTCCCAACAGTTTGACACGGCGTGCAAGTCGGCGCGTAGCAGGCGCCGGCGCGCCGGCCGTGGCTAACCGGCGCGTGGACAGGGACGCCTACGTATCTTTGGCCGGTGCCTGTGAGGGTCCGTCCGGCGCCAACGATCGCAGCGTGCGTTGCGATCCTCCTCGTGCCGTTCATCCTGGCTAAGTCGGCCGGCGCCCAATCGATCCGCGCCATTACTCAAGCTCCGTGTGCCGGCACAACTGTGCAGGCCAACCTCTTCGCGTCCCGCCCCGCCGCGTGGTTCGAGAATCTCGGATTCGATGGAAGCGGTGGGATGTGGATCGCTGAGATCGGGCCCAATCAGATCGTGCGCTTCAATTCCGCGGGCGCATCCGGCGCCCGGGTCGCGGCGCCATACCCAGGCGGTATCGCACGCGGCTCCGACGGCCTCATTTACGCCGACTACGGCGACGAGCCCGTCTCGGGAGGGCTTCAGCTCGGCCAGGCGGGGGTCGTTCTGTTCGATCCGCAGGCGACAGCGCCGACCGCGTCCAACTTCGTGTCCGGTCTGCAGATGGCAAACGGCGCCGCCTTCGACTCCGCGGGCAACCTCTACGTATCCGACACGGCCAATGGCCTGATCACCCGGATTCGGCCCGACGGCTCGATCGACACCGGCTGGTCGAATGCGGCGAGTCTCCCCTCCGCCAACGGGCTCGCCGTGTCGGGCCGGTACCTCTACGCCACGGTGACGGACGACAGCGACTCCTCGATCTACCGGATCCCGCTCGCTGACCCCGCTGCCCGCACCAGGGTGGCGCAGCTCGGGGTTGGCGGGGGCGCCGCGCCCAAGATCCTCGACGACCTCGCCGTCGGCGCCGACGGCCGTCTCTATGTGACGTCCGGAACGGGCGAGCTGCTGCGCGTGAACCCCAGCACGGGCGCGGCGTGCCTGCTCTATTCGGGCCCACCGCTGACCAGCGCCCGCTTCGCTTTCCACTTTGCGCCGTTTGACCCGCGCACGGACCTCTTCGTCACCTCAGAGCTCGGCGAGGTGATTCACCTTCACCTGATCTCCTCCCGAGTGGGTTAAGCCGTCCCGAACATCTCGATCACCGAGCTGAACGGGTTCTCCCTCACTCCTTCCGGCGTAAAGCACTCGGAGACTGCGACTACCTCGCGGCCGGCGGCGGCGCTAGAATCGTTAACAAGATGGTTAAAGGTGCTCGCCTGGATGCCACCTTCGGCGCGCTATCGGACCCGACCCGCCGGGCGATCGTGGAGCGCCTTCGGCGGGGGGATGCCTCCGTCGGCGAGCTGGCCGAGCCGTTCGACATGTCGCTGCCAGCGGTCTCGAAGCACCTGACCGTCCTGGAGCGAGCCGGTCTCGTCGAGCGCGTCAAGGAGGGGCGGACGCGCCGCTGCCGGCTGGTTGACGAGCCGATGCGAGAGGCTCTCGAGTGGATCGTGAGCTATGGGCGGTTCTGGGAGGGGCAGCTCGACTCGCTCGAGCGCTTCATCGGCAAGCCGAAGGGCGGGCGGCGCCGGTGAACGGCTCCGAGCCGCCTTGGGCCTTGCCGCCGGACTCCGCGTACTCCACGGCCGCGGTCCACGTGGCCCGTCAGCTTCCGGCGCGGCGCGAGGAGGTGTTTCGAGCGTGGACCCAGCCGGACCTGTTCGCGCGGTGGTTTACGCCGCCCGGCAACTCCTCGGTCACCGCCGAGCTGGACGTGCGGCCCGGCGGCGCGTACCGGATCACGCTCGAGCGGACCGAGCTCGTTCCGGGAATCAGCTACATCGTCGGTGCGTACCTCGAGGTGGACCCCCCCGAGCGGCT
>VAYL01000081.1:592-1034 GCA_005884305.1 Actinomycetota bacterium | reverse complement strand
CCGGAGCTGGACGGGCTGGAGGAGCTGGACAGCCGGGTGACAGTGCAGTTTCGCGATCGCGGCGAGTCGACGGAGGTCAGCATCACCCACGAGCGCCTGCGCACGCCGGAGTTCCAGGCATTCCATCGCTGGGGCTGGCAGACGACCCTCGAGCGGCTCGCCACCGTGGTCTGAACCTCGCGCTCGCGCCTGCGTTCGTCGACCGACCAAGCGGCGCACTCTCCGCGCGGATGGTCTATCGTTAACCATATGGTTAATGATGTGGTCGGCGGGCAGGAGGCGCAGAGCGCGCGGGTGTCCACAAGGAGTGCAGGCACGCCCGTGCTCTGGCACCTCAAGGTCTCTCACTACAACGAGAAGGCCCGCTGGGCCCTCGACTACAAGCGCATTCCGCACGTCCGCAGGGCGGCGATCCCGGGGAGGCACGCAAAGATCGCGCGGC
>VAYL01000081.1:0-484 GCA_005884305.1 Actinomycetota bacterium | reverse complement strand
TCGAGGACTTCTTCGACGAGGAGCTCGGGCCGTACCTGCGCCTCCTCGCGCTCGAGCACATGCTCCCCGACCCTTCCCTCCTCCTGGGCGCCTTCACCCCGGACCTCAGCACCCCGCGCCGGCTGATGGCGCGCGTGATGTATCCGCTGATCCGCCGGGGTATAGCCCGGGACTTCAGTATCGATCGCCCGAACCTGGACCGAGCGTGGGAGAAGTGCCGCGCCGCCTGTGAGCGCTTCGCCGCCGAGCTGCAACCGAGTGGCTACCTCGTCGGCGACCGGTTCTCAGTCGCCGACCTGACGGTCGCCGCGCTGTTTTCCCCTGTGGTCGCTCCGGTGCAGTTCCCCTACCCGCAGCCGCAGCGGGATCACCCGCGCCTGGCGGAGCTGCGCCGGATGATCGACGATCGCGGCGCCCTGGAGTGGGTCCGCTCGATCTACACGCGCCATCGGCCGCGCTCGATGGAGGTCGCCGCGTCCCGCTG
>VAYL01000080.1:4889-6639 GCA_005884305.1 Actinomycetota bacterium | reverse complement strand
CTCGAGATGAGCTGGTGCTGGTTCACGGCGGCCACATACTGGGCCGAGCTCCGGCGTCTTCCCTCCTCGGCAAGCGCCCACGTCAGCGGCTCGACGTCACCCGGCTGGATCTCGCGACCGACCACTGTCTGAAGCTGATCGATCGTGGCCGCCTGCCCGGCCATCCACCGTGTCAGGAAGGTGTCGACGACGTCCATCTCCTCGAATCCGGTGGGATGACTCTCCTCGATTACGTGGCCGAGGGATTCCATGAGGCGGGCTGCATCGCGAGCGGCCTCGGCGACGACCTCGTTCGGCTCGGCGTTCAGGAGGGGCTCGGTGAGGAGACCGATCCGGAGCTTGCCCGGGTCGGCACCGACCTCCTCGATGTACGGCCGCGTCGGTGGCGGGGCGACGTACGGATCGCCCGGTGCCGGCCCCTGCACAGCGTCCAGGATCGCGGCGGTGTCGCGTACGGACTTCGAGACGACAAGCTCCACGGTGAGGCCGGACATGTTGTCCCCGATGAGCGGGCCCTCGGAGGTGCGCTGCCGCGTTGTCTTCAGTCCCACGAGGCCGCACTCGCTCGCCGGGATTCGCGTGTGCGACCGGGACCATCCCGGAGGCGACGGCGGCGGCCGATCCCCCGCTCGAGCCGCCGGTCGAGCGGCCGGTGTCCCATGGGTTGCGGCTCGGCCCGTAGGCCTTCGGCTCCGTCGTCGGGAGGAACCCGAGCTCGGCCGTATTGGTCTTGCCGATCGTGATAAAGCCCGCCTGCCTGAAGCGCTCCGCGAGGTAGGTGTCGACCGGCGAACGGAAGTCCGCGTCCTTCAGGTACTGCATCCCCATGTGGAGCGGCTGACCGGCGAAAGCCGCCCCCAGGTCCTTCAGCAGGAACGGCACGCCCTTGAACGGGCCGTCCGGGATGTCGCCGGCCGCCGCCGCGCGGCCCTCGTCGTAGAGCTTGTGGATGACCGCGTTGAGCTCCCCGTTCGACGCCTCGATCCGCTCGATCGCCGCGTCGACCAGCTCCTGTGGGCTCGCCTCGCCTCGCCGAACGAGGTCAGCCTGAGCGGTGGCGTCCAGCCGGGCGAGTTCCTCGCTCATCGCGATGACTGTATATCTCGTGGGGGGTCCATGGCACTGCGTGTCAGCGGGTCGCGTATTCGCGCCGGCAGCATTGCGGCAAGCCTCGCCCTGGCGTACTCGACGGCTGGGAACCCCAGGCGCTCGCGCCGCTTCAGGGTCGCGACATAGATCAGCTCGGCTGCGTCGCGCGGCGCGACCGAGTAGGTGTGCTTGAAGGCATTCGCTCGGAACATCGGCGTGTCCACGAACCCCGGGAACACCTCGGTGAAGGTGATGCCACGCGGCTCGAGCTCCGCCCGCGCCGACTGTGCGAAGGTCGCGAGCGCCGCCTTGCTGCCGCTATACGCGGCCTCGTACGGCATTCCTACCAATCCCGCCAGGCTGGCGATCGCCGTGACGTGGCCTCCTCCCCATTCCGCCATGGCAGGCGCCACATGGGACAGGAGCACCAGATTCGACAGCGCGTTCACGTCGAAGTCCTCTCGTGCTTGGCGCCAGTCGAACTCCAGCATCGACTGCGCCCGGTCGAGACCGGCGCCGGCGATCACGAGGTCGATGTCCGGATGCTCGGCAACGAGAGCGGCCGCCGCACCGTCGAGTGTCTCGAGGTCGGAGAAGTCCGCCTCGCGGGTCTCGACGTCGGTACCGGAGAGCTCGTCAGCGACATCGCCGAGCGCTGAGC
>VAYL01000080.1:0-4535 GCA_005884305.1 Actinomycetota bacterium | reverse complement strand
GCGGTCGCGAAACCCGAACGCCATGTTCAGAAGTCCGAGATCGCTGATCCGGTAGCCCTCGGGCCAGGGTCTCGGCGCGGGATCGGAATAAGAGACGAGCTCGACCAGGAAGTCGTCCGCCCACAGGCAGAGTCGCTCCGACGTTGCGTCCCCGAGGCCCCACAGCGCCTCGTGCTCAGGGCGATGAAGCTCGACGCCTGCGGCGACGGACAGCCCCAGCACGTCGATGAAGAACCGTCGCGAGCGCTCCATGTCCGGCACCGACAGCGTGACCGCCCGCGCGACCGCCGGGATCTCAGGCCGGGGACGCGGCCGGTTCGAGGGCTCTCGCGGATCCTCCTCCATCAGCTCGACCAGGACGCCATCGCGATCCCGGACACACGCGCGGCGGTCACCGGCCGCGCCGATCGGCTCGGTGAGCGGCGGCGTGCCGCTGTCGCGGGTGCGTTCGAGATCGACCGCGAACGACACCGTCGTGTAGCCGATGTCGGAGGGACGCCAGTCGGCCGGCAGAGCCCGCACCAGCGGGCTGCGGAACTCGAACAGCTCGACCTGGAATAGCTCCTGGCGATCCACCAGCCACCAGCACGTGGAGGCCGAGCGTGGGACGCCCTGCACCATCGAGGAGAGCGGGCCGGCGAAGAGGCTCGTGCCGCCGCTCGGCTCGAGCCCCAGCACCTCGCGATACCAGCGCTGGCTGCGCCGCACGTCGCTGACACTCAGGGCGATTTGGGAGAGGCGCATCGGGCGGCTACAGAAGGTGCTCAAGCCCGACGGTGACGCGATCCTCGAGCTCGCCCACTTTTCGCACGGCGAGCAGCACTCCCGGCATGAACGAGTGACGGTCGATCGAGTCGTGGCGAATCGAGAGCGTCTGCCCCACGCCGCCGAATATGACCTCCTGGTGGGCCACCAGTCCCGGCAGTCGCACGGAGTGAATCGGCTCGTGAACGTTGCCCCCGGCGGCGCGAATGAGCTCGGCCGTGCGCTTGGCCGTCCCCGAGGGAGCGTCGACCTTTCGGTCGTGATGGAGCTCGACGATCTCGCACTCAGGCATGTGCGCCGCTGCTTCGCAGGCCATCCGCATCATGAGCACGGCGCCGAAGACGCGCGCGTCCGTCTCGGCGCCCTCCACCTCGCTCCTCAGGGCGTCCCGGTCGAATCCACTGGTGCCGACCACCGCGTGGACGCCCGCGTCCGCGCACGCGCGGATGTTCCCTGGAGCGGCATCTGGGGTCGTGAAGTCGACGACCACGTCGCAGTCGTCAAGGATGCCGGCGAGCGGCGCGTCGAGCGCGGGATCGGCGCGCCCCGCGAGCTCCATGTCATCCGCTCCCTCGACCGCCTCGCAGACGGTCGCGCCCATCCGGCCCGCAGCACCCGATACTCCGACCCGAATCATGTGGTCGAATAGGGAGTAAGCAGTGGGCAGTAAGCAGATTTCGGTCCCAACCTCTGCCTGCTGCTTGCTGCGATCTGCTTACTCATCTAAGCCGCCGCCAGCGCCTCGCTGACGGAGCCGCTGGCATCCCGGAAGCGCTCCTGCTCCGGCCCGATTCCGGCCGCGGACAGATGCTCCGGGTCGTAGAACTCGGCGGCGAGCGCCGCGACGTCCTCCGCGGTCACCTGCTCGATCCGCTCCAGCATCTCGTCAAGCGAGAGCAGCGGGACATCGAAGAGCACCGAGCGGGCGATACGGGTCATGCGGGCGGCGGTCGACTCGAGGCTCAAGACCATGCGCCCCTTGACGTGCTCCTTGGCGCGGTCGAGCTCCTCCTGGGTCACGCCCGCATCGCGCAGGCTGCCCAGCTCCCGGCCGATGATCTCGCACGCCTCGCCGACGTTGTCGCCGCGCGTGCCGAGGTACATGGCCACCATCCCGGTGTCGGCGTACTGCTCCGTGTAGGAGCCGACGGCGTAGGCGAGCCCGCGCTTCTCGCGCACCTCCCGGAACAGCCGCGACGACGTGGAGCCGCCGAAGATCGCGTCGAGCACGGCGAGGGCGAAGCGGCGCTCGTCGGCGCGCGCGATTCCTTCCCCGCCGAAGCAGATGTGGTACTGCTCGGTCTCCTTCGGCTGAAAGAGGAAGCGCGGCGCCGGCACGGTCCCATCGCCGTTCTCCGGGATGCGGTTGGCGTCCCCGGCAGGCGCACCGACGTGCACTTGCGCGAGCTCAACGATCGCATCGTGGTCGAGATGCCCCGCCGCGGCGACGACGATGTTCGGTCCCGTGTAGCGGTCGCGGTGGTAGCGGGCGATCTGCGGTACGGGGATCGACCCGATTATCGAAGCCTCGCCCAGTACGCGGCGTCCGAGCGGATGATCACCGTGGACCGCCCGCGCGAGCACGTCGTGGACGCGGTCCTGCGGCTCGTCCTCGTACATCGCGATCTCCTCGAGCACGACCTCGCGCTCGGAGTCGACCTCATCGGGCGGCAACGAGGGCGCGATCAGCATCTCGGAGAGCAGCTGAAACGCCTCGTCGGTGTGCTCGTCCAGGAAGCGGGCGTGCAGGTGCGTGGACTCCTTGCTCGTCGCCGCATTGGTGGCGGCGCCCATCCCGTCGAAGAGCTCGGAGATCTCGATCGCCGAATGGCGCTCCGTGCCCTTGAAGAGCAGGTGCTCGAGGAAGTGGGATACGCCCGCCTCCTCGGGGGCCTCGTCGCGAGAGCCGGTCCGGACCCACAGGCCGAGCGCGACCGAACGCACCGAGGGCACCTCCTCGGTGACGACGCGGAGCCCGCCTGAGGGCTCGCTGTAGCGAACGCCCTCGGGCAGCTCGCCCGGGGCGCCTGGGCTAGCGGGAACCGGGCTCAATGGCGCCGGCGCCCGCTGCCGCTGCGACCGCGCTCGCGTCCGCCGTCCAGCCGCTCACGGCGCCCTCCGCCGTCCCTGCCCCCACCGCGAGGGCCGCGATCGCCGGAACCGACGTTCGCGAGCTCCGCGGGCGACTTGCCCTCGACCGCGGGATCGTCCGAGAGGCGAAGGCCGATACGCCCGCGCTCGCGGTCGACCTCGACCACGGTCACGTCCAGCTCGTCGCCCTGACTCAGGACGTCCTCCACGGACTCAACCCGTTCGCCGGGCTTGACGTTCGAGATATGGAGTAGCCCGTCGGTGCCCTTGGTGAGCTCGACGAACGCTCCAAAGGCGGTCGTCTTCACGACCTTGCCCTTGAACTGGTCGCCAACCTCGGCCTCCTTGGTCATCGCCTCGATGCGGGCGATGCAGGCGTCGACGAGGGCGCCGCTCGGCGCGTACACCTGAACGGTGCCGTCGTCCTCGACGTTGATGTCGGCCTCGAACTCCTCGGACAGGGCACGAATGGTCTCGCCGCCCTTGCCGATGAGCGCCCCGATCTTGTCGGGGTCGATCTTGATCTGCTCGATGCGGGGTGCGAACTGCGACAGCTGCTCGCGCGGGCCGTCGATGGCGTCACTCATCTTGTCGAGGATGAACAGCCGTCCCTGCCTGGCCTGCTCGAGCGCGTCGCGCAGGATGTCGAACGTGACCCCCGAGATCTTGATGTCCATCTGGAGGGCCGTGATCCCATCCGCGGTGCCGGCGACCTTGAAGTCCATGTCGCCGAGGTGATCCTCGACGCCGGCGATGTCGGTGAGCACCACGTGGTCGTCGCCCTCCTTGATGAGCCCCATCGCGACGCCCGCAACGGGTGCCGAAACCGGCACGCCCGCCGCCTGAAGCGCCATCGAGGAGGCGCACACCGAGCCCATCGACGAGGACCCGTTGGACTCGAGCGTCTCGGAAACGACCCTCACCACGTAGGGGAAGTCCTCCTGACTCGGGATCGTCGCCGCGAGCGCTCGCTCCGCGAGTGCTCCGTGGCCGATGTCTCGCCGCTTGGGCCCACGCATGAAGCCCGCCTCGCCAACGGAGAAGGGCGGGAAGTTGTAGTGGTGCCAGAAAGTCTTCGACTCCAGGAGGCCGAGGTTGTCGATCCGCATGTCCATGCGGCTCGTGCCCAGGGCCACGTTCGAGAGGATCTGCGTCTCCCCGCGGGTGAACAGCGCGGAGCCGTGAACCCTCGGGGAGATGTCGACCTCACACTCGATCGGGCGAATCTCATCCTGAGCCCGACCATCCGGACGCTTCTTGTCAACCGCGATGCGGCGCCGAATGACGTCCTTCTCGAGGGCATCGAACGCGCGCGAAACCTCAGTACGCCGCTCCGGGTCGACCTCGGTCCCCTCGCCGGCGGCGGCGAACTGCTCCAGGACCTCCTCCTCGACGGCCTTCGCGGCCTCCTGTCGAGCGAGCTTGTCGGGGATCTGCGTAGCCTCGTCGAGCTTTGACCCGAACGACGTCTGGATCTGCTCGAGAAGCTCTGGATCCACCTTCGGCTCGACGACCTCGAGCTTCTCCTTACCCGCCTGGGCGCGAAGCTCTTCGATCGTCGCGCAGATCTTCTTGATCTCCTCGTGCGCGATGTCGAGCGCGTCCAGGACCTCGACCTCACTGACCCCTTCCGATCCGCACTCGACCATAAGGATGGCCTCGGTGGAACCGGAGACCAC
>VAYL01000079.1:575-4408 GCA_005884305.1 Actinomycetota bacterium | reverse complement strand
GGGGCTGGTCTCCGGCGACGGTGGCCATCTGCTCGGCTGGCAGGCACTCACCGCGTTGTGGGTGATCTGCTTCTCGGCGGTCGGCACATTCATCCTCCTGCAGCTCGTGAAGCTGTTCGTCCCGCTCCGAATGGACGAGAGGGACATGGAGGAGGGCGACCTCGCGGTCCACGGTCACGAGGTCTACCCGTCCGACGTTCCGTCGCTGGCCTTCCCCTCCGGCATTCCAGCGGCACCCAGCAAACGCCCCGTCATCCGGCGGGGCGTTTGTTTATCCGGAGCCGAGCTTCGCCAGCGCCTCGCGCAGGGCAGCGGACAGCTCAGGCCCAACCTCGACGGTCACCAGGTCGGCAAGCTCCGGCGGCGCGGGTGCATCGCCGAGAGGCGCCACGACAGCCCTGCGACCCACGGCGCCCACGGCCGCCCCCGCCTCATAGAGCCAGGCACGCGGTGGGTCGGACGTCTCTACCGCCAGCACGAGCGCAGCGGGCGGCTCGGCGGTTGGCCAGTCGACCGCCTGGACGCCCAGATCGCGCAATGCCGCCACGACCGCGTCGCGGGCTGCTTCCGTTTCGGCTAAGACGGCGACGATCGCGGCCTCGCGCGCCGCGCGTGAGATCAGCTCTGTGGTGACGTCCTCCCCGGATCGCTCGACGCGGTCCCAGCCGCGACTGAAGGCGAGGTCGGGGCCGGCGAGCTCCGGGCCCTCGAGGATCCGCAGGCTGCAATCGGCTGGCTCCCAGTCACGGTCGCCCAAGTGGATCACGCGCCGCGCCGTCCACGGCTCAAGGAACTGTTGGCGGAGGCGCGCCGCATCGAGATTGAACTCGCGGGCCCACCGCCGTCCGCGGCGGATCTCGACGTGGTACGCCATCCGGGTGGTGCTGGCTATAGGAGGCCGGCCTGGCGGCAGCTTTCGCGAATGGCCGCCGCGCCCGGATCTCCCTGCTGGGTGCGGGTGTCGCAGATCCGCCGCGCCTTGGCGCCGCAGGCGTCGACGGGCTGGGCGCCGGTATAGCCGGCGACGATCGCGTAGATGCAGCCCGGACCGGGTGCGGGACGCGAGTTGGGAAGCGTGATGATGACCACCGCCACGATTGCCGCCAGGGTGATCGCGACAGCCGCGATGGCGACGTTGCGCTCGCGAGTCGTGAGGCGGCGCAGCGGAGTGTTGATCCTTCGCCAGTGACCTTCGAGCGGCATGGGCCGATGAGGTTAGTGCCTCATATCGCGGCGCTGTCATACCTTCCCGCGGCCGTAGCGCCGCGATACGTCGGCCAGGACCTCGAGCATCCGGTCTGCGGCCGGCGCCGTCCTCGAGCGGGCGGTTGCGGCCAGCACGGTGCGCACCGGGGCACGTGGGTGCAGGGCGCGAATCGTGATGTCCGCCCGCACTGTCGACAGCGCGAGCTGGGGGATCAGCGCGACCCCCACACCGGCCGCGACCAGCCCCTGGACCGTCTGGTAGTCGTCGGTCTCGAAGGACACCGTCGGCTCGAAGCCCGCGGAGTGACAGGAGCGCACGACGTGCCGGGCGCACGGGCTGTCGGCGGATGTCTGGACCCAGGATTCGGCGCTCAGGTCCTGCAGACGAACCCGCGGGGAGTCCGCGAGGGGATGAGCGTCGGGCAGCGCGAGGTACATCGGGTCCTCGAGCAGCTCGATGCGCCGTAACCCGGTGCCGAGGCCCTCGCTTACGCCCTCGAACTCGAACAGCAGCGCCAGGTCGAACTCGCCGCCCCGCAGGCGCGGGGCGATCTCCTCGGGCTCCCCCTCGGCGAGTGTCAGGGCGACGTCGGGATGGGCGTCCCGGAACATTGCCACGGCGAGTGGCACGATCGTCGCGCCCGCCGTGGGAAACGACGCCATCGTGAGCTGGCCACCGCGGACGCCGGCGATCGCGGCGACCTCCGCCTCGGCGGCGTCCAGCTGCGCCAGAATGCCGTCGGCGTGAGCAACGAGCGCCGCACCGGCGCTGGTGGGCCGCGCGCCCCGACGGTCGCGCTCAAGCAGCACCACCCCGAGCTCGGCCTCGAGCGCGGCGACCGCCTGGGACACCGCCGATTGCGTGTAGGAGAGCTCCTCGGCGGCAGCCGAGAACGAGCCGCGGCCGGCGACCTCGCGGAAGACCCTCAGCCGCTGCGGATTCAGCATAAGCAGAGCTTATTGATTCGATCAGAAGGATTACTTGCGCTGCTGGCAGGAGTGGGCGACCATCACGGCGAAATCGATCTGCGCAAGCGACGGAAGGTGAGACCCATGCCCCCGAGAATCATCGTCTCCTACGACGACACCGATAACGACCGCGACGCGCTCGCCCTGGGGCAGCTCCTCGCGACCGGCGGCGGCGAGCTGTCGCTCGCGTACGTCCGCCATGCGCAGCAGTCCGACCGCGAGCGCGAGGTCCTCGAGGAGCGCGAGGCCGAGGCGCTGCTCGAGCACGGCACTGAGTTGCTCGGCAACCCGGACGTCCCGCGCCATGTGATCGTGCACGCCTCGACCGGCGACGGGCTCCGCGAGCTAGCGCTCCGCGAGCAGGCCGACGTCGTCGTCTTCGGCTCCGACTACCGCACGGCGGCAGGCGCCGTCGCCCCGGGCGTCTCCGCCCAGCGCCTGCTGAACGGCGGGCCGACCGCGGTGGCGATTGCGCCCGCCGACTTCCGCTCCCACCTCCCCCATCGCGTCGGACAGGTGGGCATCCTCGAGGATGGCGACGCGGCCGCAGCCGCGACGGCTCGCTCGCTCGCCGGAAGCCTCGGCGCCGAGACCGTGGCGGATGAGGAGGAGCACGGCGATCTCCTCGTCCTAGGCTCCACCGCGGGCGGACAGTCCGGGCGCGTCACCCTGAGCGCCTCGGTCACCTACGAGCTCGAGACGGCCACCGTCCCGGTGCTCGCGGTCCCGCACTCAAAGCCGGTCCGCTTCGCGACGCGGGCCTACGCCGAGGCCTGATTCCAGCACCACGTTTTCGGCCCCGGTGGGCGGTTCGCGCGCCGCGGGGTCTGTCACGTCCCGATCGACCGCCTGTACAACCCGAGCGGCGAAATCTTCGACAAGGGGACGGTGACGCGGGGGGCCTCCCGCCATAGCCTGATCGCGTGCCTATGGCTGGCGAGAACTGGACCGGCAGCCGCGAGCCGCAACCGCGCCCGCTGATCGGTGTCACTACGTCGGAGGTGAGGCTGGAGGACCAGGTGCGCCTGACGCCGCACGGCGAGCCGCCGCGCCGTGAGATGGCCCTGGGGCTGACTTACCTGCGCGCGATCGAGCGCTCCGGCGCGATCCCGGTGGTCGTCCCGCCGCTCGAAGTCCAGGCGATCCCCTCGCTACTGGCGCACCTCGACGGCGTGGTCCTCTCGGGCGGTCCCGACATCCATCCCGAGGCCTATGGCGAGCCCCCGCACCCCGAGCTGGGGCCGACCTGGCGCGACCTCGACGCCACGGAGCTCGCGCTCGCGCGCCAGGCGATCGCGACCGACCTGCCGATGCTAGCCATCTCGCGCGGCGCCCAGGCGCTCAACATCGCCCGTGGCGGGACCCTTTTCCAGCATCTCCCGGAGCGCTTTGGGCGCAGCATCCAGCACCGGCAGCTCGCCGAGGGGCCAGGGACCACGCACCCGGTAGAGATCGCGCCGGAAAGCACGCTGGCGCGGGCGCTGGGGTGCACCGAGCTCAAGGTCAACTCGTACCACCATCAGGCGACCAGCGGCCTGGGACGCGGGGTCCGCGCGGTCGCCTGGGCGCCGGACGGAGTGGTCGAGGCGATCGAGGTCCCGCGCAGCGCGTTCGCGATCGGCGTTCAGTGGCACGCCGAATCCATGCTCGACTCGGTT
>VAYL01000079.1:0-544 GCA_005884305.1 Actinomycetota bacterium | reverse complement strand
GCTCCAGCGCCGCCGGCGAGAGCGCCCGCGCGGCGGTCGCGTAGGCCGCGACCCCGCGCCTACTGCGCCGCGGTGAGCGCCTGATTCAGGGTCGCCGCAGTCTGCGGGCCCTGGAGCGTCTGAACGATGTTGCCGTCGGCGTCCAGCACGAATGTCGTCGGCAGGCCATTCAGGCCGTATTGCGTCCCGACCTTCTGGCTCGGATCGCGAAGGATCGGATAGTGCCAGCCCGCCTTCGCGATGAACTCGCGCGCGCTGTCGGCTGCATCGCCCCAATCCACACCAACCAGCGTCGCGCGGCCGTGGAGCTCCTCGGAGAACTTCTTGAGCTCAGGCGCCTCGTCCTTGCACGGCGCACACCAGCTCGCCCAGAAGTTGATGAGCGCCGGCTTCCCTCGGAGGGATGCCAGGTCGACGCGCTGCCCCGAAAGGACCTGGCTCGGCAGCGCCGGTGCGGGCCGGGCGGAGGCCCCGCCACCGGCGGTGATGAGCTCGGCGGCGACCAGGCCACCCACGACGAGGACCACCAGCCCTACCCCGATTG
>VAYL01000078.1:7915-8331 GCA_005884305.1 Actinomycetota bacterium | reverse complement strand
ATGCCATCCAGCGCCAGCCCGGCGTTCTCGCCGTAGGAGAACCGCACCCCCTGCAGCTCGATCTCGCCGCGAATCCGGCCCGGGTCCAGCGCCCCCGGCTTGTCCACCATGTCGGGCTTCGTCTCCAGTAGATCGAAGATCTTGTCCAGCGCCGCCATCCCCTGCTGGTAGGTCGTGTAGAGCTGCGAGATCTGCTGGATCGGGTCGAAGAACGCGTTCAGATACCCCACGAACGCAACGAGCACGCCGATCTGCACATCCCCGTCGAGCGCCCGGTATCCGCCGTAGAGCAGGATCACTCCGGTGCCGATCGCAGACAGCAGCTCCACCGCCGGGAAATACGCGGCGTTGAGATAGACCGTCGCCATGTTGGCCTGGCGGTTCTCCTCATTCAGGCCCGACATCCGCGTCATGTG
>VAYL01000078.1:3641-7698 GCA_005884305.1 Actinomycetota bacterium | reverse complement strand
CACCAGCGTGATGACCCCGTCGGTGACCAGCGTGTCCAGCGCCTCCACGTCGTTCGTCATCCGCGAGATCAGGACCCCGGGCTTGCGCCGCGTGAAGAACCCGATCGACATCGTCTGCAGGTGCGTGTAGATCTGTTCGCGCAGATCCTGAAGCGCGCGCTGACCCACCCACCCGACGAGATACGTCTGCGCGTACGTCGCCGCCCAGTAGAGGACCGCGGAGAAGATGTAGATGCCGACGATTTTGTCGAGCGTGCCCAGATCGCCCGTGTTGATCCCCTTGTCGATCGCGAGCCCCGCCAGGTACGGCGGCGCGAGCCCGGCGGCCGTTGCGACGACGAGCGCAACCCCCATCACCGCCACCCGCCCCCGGTAGGGGCGCAGCAGGCCGAACAGCCACCGGATCTTGCGCGTCCGGTTCTCCTCGCCGCGGAACAGCCGCCACAGGTCGCGGAACAGAAGGAACGTCCCCATCAGCCGCCCCGGCTGATTCGCCTCGTCCTCGGTCGCCTGCGCGACCTCGGACTCCTGTGTCTCAGGATCTCGCTCGGTCACCGGATCCTCCTCGCGGCGGCGCCCGTTGCTACTCATAGGCGTGCCACCTCCTCCCGCCGCTCGAGATCGCGCTGCAGGAACACCGAGTCCTCCATCCCATGCTCGGCGATCTCCGCGTACAGCGGGCACCGCTGCAGAAGCTCCTCATGCGAGCCGCGGTCGACGATCCGCCCGCCGTCCATCACCACGATCTCATCCGCAAGCGAGATCGTCGACATGCGGTGCGCGACGATGAAGGTCGTCCGTCCAGCCATCACCTCTCGCAGTCCGCGCTTGATCGCAGCCTCGGTTCGCGCGTCCACCGACGACGTGGCATCGTCGAGGATCAGGATCCGCGGATCCGCCAGGAGGGCCCGCGCGATCGCGATCCGCTGCCGCTGTCCGCCCGACAGCGTCAGTCCGCGCTCGCCCACGAGCGTCGCATAGCCCTCCGGCAGCCGCTCGATGAACGAGTGCGCCTGCGCCCTCTGCGCTGCGAGCTCGATGTCCTCGAGCGACGCCTCGGGATTCGCGTAGGCGATGTTCTCCGCCACCGTCGCCGAGAACAGGAAGCTGTCGTCTGCGACGAACGCGATCTGGGAGCGAAGCGACCGCACGTCCACGGTCCGCAGATCGGCCCCGTCCACCAGGACGGCGCCGCGGCTCGGGTCATAGAGCCGCGCGAGCAGCGCCACCATGCTCGTCTTGCCGGAGCCCGACGGCCCGACGAGCGCCACGGTCCGTCCCGCCGTGACATCCAGATCGACGTCCTCGAGTGCGGGCGCCCCGCCGTCATAGGCGAGGGAGACGTCGCGAAGCTCGACGGCCCCAGGCCCGTCGGGAAGGGGCGGCGCATCCGGCGGGCTCTCGATTCGTGGCTCGCGATCCAGGATCTCGAAGATCCGGTTCCCGGATGCGACAGCCCGCTGCGCCATCCCCAGCGAGATCCCAAGCATCCGCATCGGCGACGTGAGCATGATCAGATAGGTGTAGAAAGCCGCGAAGTCCCCGAGGGAGAGCCCGCCGTTCACGACCTCGCGACCGCCCACCAGCAACACGACCGCCAGCCCGAGGCTCGGCAGGAAGCCGAGGAGCGGCGAGTAGAACGCCTGCAGCCGCGTCGAGAAGATGTTCTGGTCGAAGACCCGAAGCACCGAGCGCCGGAACCGTCCGAGCATGTGCCGCTCGCGCGCGAACGCCTTGACGATCCGGATCCCGGAGATCGACTCCTCGACCTCGGCGGTCAGCTCGGCCAGCCGCTGCTGGATCTCCTGCACCGCCGGACGCGAGCGCCGGTTGTAGCGCATGGCCGAGAGCACGACGAACGGCACGGGCGCAAGCGCCAGCGCCGCCAGGTCGGGCTTGATCGTGAACATCACCGCGCTTGCGAGCGCCAGCGTCAGCGCGTTCTGCGTGAGGAAGATGAGCCCGTAGCCCAGGAAGAACCGGATCGACTGCAAGTCGATCGTCGCCCGCGACATCAGCTGGCCCGTCTGCTGGGAGTCGAAGAACCCGAGCTCCAGCGACTGCAGATGCCGGTACATCAGCTCGCGCAGGTCGAACTCGACGTTCACGGACACCTTGCCCGCGATCAGCCGGCGAATTACCGTGAGGCCGAGCCGGAGTATTCCGGCGCCGCCAATCGCCAGCACCAGAGGAAGGATCGCGCCCTTGTCGGGGGGCGGCTCGATGGCGTTCACTGTCTGGCCGACCAGCCACGGGATGAACACCGTCATGCCCATGGCAAGCCACGCAAATACGAGCGAGCCGATAACGGAGCGGCGATACGGGCGCAGGAATCCGAGTAGCCGCCGGAAGGTGGTCACGACCCTCGACTATACAAAGTGAAGTATCGAGGAGCCGCGATACTTGACCCATGGCGCGACCGCCGGCCGGCCTCTGCGACTCCCAAACCGACCCGTCGTTCCCGCGCTACCCGCGCCTACCGGTGACGAGCTGCCGCGGGCACGAGGAGCGAAAGGACGGCGGCGATGGATAGCTGTCGGGGATTCTCGAGCTCGCCGTCGGGCGGAGGGACGGAACTCGCTTAAGCCAAATGTCGGACACATGTGTCGCGACATTTGTCGGCGAGTCCCGGGCCTCCGTCCGGCGGCTACGCCTCCACGGGCGACGGCGTCCGGGCGGCGCTGAGCGCGCCGGCGCTTGCAGCCACGACCAGCCCGATCGCCACCACCTCCTCGGCGCTCAGGTCCTGGCCCAGCGCAACCAGCCCCACGAGCGCGGCAACCGCGGGCTCCATGCTCATCAGCACCCCAAAGGTCCCCTTCGGCAGCCGCCGCAGCGCCTCGAGCTCCAGCGAGTAGGGGATCGCCGAGCTCAACAACGCGACCGCGAGCCCGGACGCCAGCAACCCGGGATCGCCGAGGTGGCTCCCGCCCGCGACGATGCCGCTTGGCAGCAGCACGACAGTCGCCACGACCATGGCGAGAGTCAATCCCTGCCCGCCCCGCCGCTGAAGGCGCGGCCGACCCGCGCCGCAAGGACGATGTAGGTGGCCCAGCAGGCGCCGGCCACTAGCGCGAGCAGCGACCCGGTCACGTCCAGCGACCCGTGGACCCCCGGGGAGAGCAGCACGATCCCGGCGGCTGCGAGCGCCACCCACAGCAGGTCGCTCGGCCGCCGCGAGCCGGCGACCGCCACCGCGAACGGACCGGTGAACTCGAGCGTGACGGCAATCCCCAGCGGGATGCGATCGAGCGCGGCGTAGAAGCTCAGGTTCATGGCGGCGAGCGTCAACCCGTACAGCACCGCGTCGCGAACCTGCACTGGGGACTTGCCCCGAATCTGAGGACGCCAAAACAGAAGGAGCGCGACTGCGGCGAAGCCGGTTCGCAGCAATACCGCGCCTCCCGGGCCCAGCTCGTCGAACAGCGTCGTTGCGATCGCCGCCCCGATCTGGACCGATGCGACGGCCCCCATGACGAGGCTCATCGACGTCAGGCGCTCGGAGCGGCTCAAGTGGCCGAGCCTAGCGATGGGTCGTGCGTTCGAACGCGCCGCGGCGACGCGCTACGCCGTCGCGCCCCCGTGGCGCAGGAGCTCCGCCAGCAGCTGCTCGTACTGGATCAGGCTCCGCGTTCCGAGGAACTCGTCCTCGACGCGCTGCTTCGCGGCTGCGCCCAGCCGGCGCGCGAAGCCCGGGTCGTCGAGCAGCCGGCGAAGCGCCTGGCCCATCGCCGCCAGGTCGTGCGGATCGTCGAGCAGGATCCCGCTCTCGCCGTCGACGATCTGGTCCTGGATCCCGCCGGCGCGCGTTGCGACCACCGGCCGCGACTTCCACATCGCCTCGGCCACGGTCAGACCGAATCCCTCCGCGAGGCTCTTCTGCACGACGATGTCCGAGCGCCGCTGGATCGCGTTGACGATCGCGGCGTTCTCCTGGATGTCGTCCATCGGCAGCGTCGCCATGTGCACGCGCCGCCGTACAGCTGGATCGAGCTCACGCCGGTAAGCATCGACCTCGGTCAGCACCTCGGCGCCCTCCGGATCGTCGGTCACCGCG
>VAYL01000078.1:0-3621 GCA_005884305.1 Actinomycetota bacterium | reverse complement strand
GTCGGGGTCGGCGAGATGCTCCGTGAAGGAGCGCAGCACGCCGATCGGGTCCTTCAGGCGATCCCAGCGCGAGACCTGCGTGATCAGCTGCGCGTCGTCGGGGAGCGGCTCGTCCTGGAACATCTCGGCGGCGCGGTCGACCCGCCCGGGTGTCCCGTCTTCACGCATGAACGTCGCATGTGGCGAATCGCCGGCTGCGCGCACCCCGGCGACGCCGAGGATGGCTCGCACCGGCTCCTCGCCGAGCTCCTGGTTTTTCGGGGAGAACGCGTCGATCGAGGGCGCGACGATCCAGACCTTGTCGCCCTCGAGCCCCTCCCAGACGAACTCCCTGCGCGAGAACACGTACGCGTGCGCGTTCTGCACGTATCCACGCAGGAAGTCCCAGGCGTCGCGCGCGAAGTCATTGGGGAGGTCGAGCCCGACGTGGCAGCGCCACACGACGGTCGCCCCAGTTGCCCGAAGCGGGTCGACCAGCCCCGCAGTCTGCGGATCGTGGAGGAACACGATGTCCGCGGGCGACACCGTCTCGGCGAGCTCGTCGGCGTTCTCGCGCAGCGTCTCGTCGTAGATGGAGTGCTCCGCATCGCCGAGCGGTCCGCCGTCTCCCTCCGCCCCGTGGAGACGGTTGTGGATCCGCTTGGTGATCTGGAAGAAGTCGGGATTCCCGCCGACCACGACCCAGCGCGTGTCCACGCCGCCTCCGCGCGCGTAGGCGAGCAGCGACTGCAGAAGCTCGGCGACGCCGCCGCCGCGGGCAGTCGAGTTGACGTGCCAGACGGCGCGCCCCGCGAAGAGCTCCTGCCCGCGCGCGATCAGCTCCTCGATCTCGCTGTATCGCTCCCCGAGAACCTCGCGAAACCGCTCGGGCGGGAGAGGCGCGACGGGTACGTGAGTCAGTGCCATCGGTCGCTCGCGGCGAGCCTACATCCGGGCCGCAGATGGCGGGCCACACAACCGGCGCGCGCGGCTTCGCTCGGGTCTACGATTTTCCGCGGGGATGGCATTGACGGGACGCTTACGTGCGGGGCTTCTGGCGGCAGCGGGCGCCGCGGCCGTTCTCGCGCTGGGCGTGGCGAGCGCCACCGCGTCCGCGGTGTCGTTCACAAAGCCGGTGAAGCTCCGTAACTCCCCTCCCAAAGGCGAGCTCCAGGGCGGCGAGCCGTCGGTCGCCTTCGACCGCGACGGAAAGCACGTCTACGTGGTCGCCCCCGGCGGCGGCGAGAACGGCGGCGTCGGCTTCTGGCGGTCGGCCAACGCCGGGCACACCTTCACGAAGGGCCGCAGCCTCGGTTCCCTCCTCGGCGGCGGCGACTCCGACGTGAGCGTCGGCCCGGATCACACGGTGTACATCGCCGACCTCGAGGTGGTCGCCAACGCTCTCTGCCGATCGCACGACTACGGGAAGACCTTCGACAGCAACTGCGACACCGGGATCGCGACCAACCAGACCGGCATCGAGTCGGATCGTGAGTGGGTGTCGCCGAGCGAGACGAACAAGAGCCTCGTCTACTTCAGCTACCACGACATCACGACCGAGACCCCGCTCGTGTACCGATCCGACAGCGCCGGAGCCCCGGGAAGCTTCGCCCCCTGCGGGCCGGTCCTTGCGCCCGGAAGCGAGGCCGAGGCCAACTACGTGCCCGGTGGGACCAACCAGGGAAAGCTCTCGATCGGATCACACGGCGATCTCTACGTGCCGATTCTCGAGCCCACGAACCCGGCGACGCTCACGAGCCCCTACAACAACTTCTATATGGCGATCTCACGCCACGGCTGTCAGCCCGGTGGCGCGCCGTTCCACGACGTCACCGTCTACAGCAACCCGCACGCGAACCTCGCGAACATCTTCCCGTACGTCGTCGCGCGTGGAAACACCGTCTACGCCGCATTCACCGGGATCTCGGGCAAGCGCCATCCGCAGGGCAGGCATGGCGGCCACAACCACTACGGCGTCTATCTCCTGCGCTCGACCGACGGCGGCCGCCATTGGTCGAAGCCGATCACCGTCGATCTCGGCTGGTTCAAGGCCAATGCCCTTGCCTCGCTCGACGTCGGGAAGCGTCCGAACCAGGTCGCGATGGGCTTCTACCGCACGCGGACGAGCAAAGATCCGAACCGCGACGACGACGTCTGGAAGTACGAAGTGGCGACCAGCCGCAACGGCGGCCGCGACTTCAAGTACACGCGGATCACCCACGACGCCATCCACTACGGCCAGATCTGCAACCTCGGCATCCTGTGCACCGGCGGGCGCAACCTGCTCGACTTCAGCTCGGTCGGCATCAATCCTCGGACCGGCTGCGTGATGGCGGTCTTCGCGGGCGACCCCTACGACACGCCCAAGAACGGCAGGGACGACGAGGCGGCGCCGTACGTCTCGCGCGAGACGCACGGCTGCTTCGGCTGACCCGCCAGCCGCGCCGCACATCCGCCTCCTAAGCTGCCCGAGTGGCCGACCCGCTCCTGATCGTCGACGCGCCGTCGCTGCTCTACCGCGCGTTCTTCGCGCTACCGAAGTCGATCACCGACGGCGAGGGCCGGTCGGTCAACGCGCTTCTGGGCACGACGAACCTCCTGCTTCGCGAGGTCGAGAAGCACGAGCCGCGCGCGGTCGTCCTGTGCTTCGGGCCGGACGCGGCGCGTTACCGCAAGGAGCGGTTCGAGCCCTACCACGCCGAGCGCCCGCCGGTTCCCGACCAGCTCGCGCCGCAGTTCGCCGACGCCCCCAACTTCTTCGGCGCGTTCGGCTGGACCTCGGCCATCAGCAAGGAGCTCGAGGCCGACGACGTCATGGGCTCGCTGGCGACGGCCGAGGAGAAGGCGGGGGGAGAGGCTCTTCTCATGACCGGAGACCGCGACCTCTTCCAATGTGTCACCGACAAGGTGAAGGTCCTCTATGTCCGGACCGGCGTGCGGGGCGGAGAGCTGGTGGACGCCGCCGAGGTCAAGAAGCGCTACGGGATCCCGCCGGAGCTGGTTCCGGACTTCATCGCGCTGCGGGGCGATCCCTCCGACGGGATCCCGGGCGCCAAGGGGGTGGGGGAGAAGACCGCCGCCGATCTTCTGCGGCGGCGCGGCTCGCTCGAGGCCGCGATCGAGAACGCCGTCCGCGAGCGCCCGCCCCGGCTCTCCGGCGTGTTGCTGCACGGCGGCGACGAGCTGCGGATGTTCAAGGACCTCGCGACGCTACGGACCGAGAAGGTCAAGCGGCCGCGAGACAAGGACACCGACTACGCCGGCGGCGCGAAGGCAGCGCGCGAACGGGGGATGAACCGCCTCGCCGAGCGCCTCGAGAAGGCCGCGAGCGGCTAGGCTCGCAGCGTGAGCGACCAGCCCGAGAACCCGATCGACCACGGCTTCAAGGAGGGCGACAAGGTGTGGGTCGAGGACGGCGAGGGCCGGCGCCACCCGGGAATCTTCGTGGGCGACAACGAGGCGAGCGGCTGGTTCGGCGGCGGCCCCAGCGCCTACGTCGCGCACCCGGAGGGCCACCAGGCGGAGGTCGTCTCCGTCTTCCGCATCACCCCGCGCGAGGAGTAGCCGCCGGACCGCTCAGGCGGACTGCGCCGCGATGGCTGGCGCGCAGGACGCGAACTCGTAGCTCCCCGGCATGTCGCG
>VAYL01000077.1 GCA_005884305.1 Actinomycetota bacterium | reverse complement strand
GGGACGAACCGCTCGGGATCCGGGTAGATGTCGGGCCGGCGATGCACGAGGTAGATCGATGGGGCGACCGTCGCGCCGGCCGGGAGCGCCCAGCCGCCGATCTCCACCGGCTCCTTGAGCCGGCGGGCGACCAATGAGATGACGGGGCGCAGCCGCAGCGTCTCCGTGATCACGGCGTCGACGTACTCCGTCTCCCCCGTCTTGGTCTCCTCCGCGAGCCGATCGAGCTTGTCCGGATGGCGGATCAGCCGCTCGATCGCCCACGCGAGCGCGTTCGCCGTCGTCTCGTGGCCGGCGACGAGCAGCGTCATGAGCTCGTCGCGAAGCTCGATGTCGCTCATCGGGCTGTCGTCCTCGTGGCGCGCCTGCAGAAGCAGCGAGAGGATGTCGTCGCGCTCCTCGAGATCGCCGGCGCGCCGCCGCTCGGCGATCTCCGCATAAAGCGGCCCGTCGGCCCGGGCGACGTCCCGCTGGAAGAGCTTCATGCGAGCGAGCCGATGCGGCCCGAGCACTGCCGGAAAGAACATCATGCGCGGGTTCGTGACCATGTCGAGCAGGCGGCGAAGCTCGGCCCGCAGGACCTCGAGGCGCTCGCCCTTACTCACCCCGAACACTGCGCGAAGGATGATCTCGAGCGTCAGCGCCTGCATGCGCGGGCGCAGCGGATAGGGCTCGCCGCGCGGCCAGCGCTCGATCTCGGCTCCCGCGACCTCGGCCATGAGCTCGCCGTAGCGCTGCATCCGCTTCCCGTGGAAGGGCGGCAGCAGAAGCTTTCGCTGCTCGATGTGCGGAGCTTCATCGAGGAGCAGAACCGAGTTTGCCCCCAGGATCGGCAGCAGGATCTGGTTCGCCTCGCCCGCGTGAAAGACGTTGGGATCGCCCGTGAAGACCTGCCGCAGGTGGTCGGGGTTGGAGAGGATGACCCACGCTCCCTCGTTGAGGATGCGAAGCGTGAACGTCTCGCCGAAGCGCGCCGCGCACTGATCCAGCATCCACTGGGCCCGGTTGAACCAGATCGCGGTCTGCAGCGTGCGCGGCATCCGCGGACCGGGTGGAAGCGGCATCGAGCCGTTGGCGCTCATGCCACAGCCTCCCTGGCGGTGGGCCGTCGCCTGAACGCTTTGCCGAAGATGCACGGGATCGCGGCGCGAAGGTCGCGCCGACGCACCAGATGCGTCGGGATCGGCTCCGAGACGTTGCGAAGCCAGTGGAGCTCGCGCTCGCCGAAGTGAACGCGGCACGTGGTCCCCGCCCGTGACCGGGTCGCCTCGCTCACGAGCACCCGGCCCGGGGGTGCGACGGAACAGAGCCGCGCCGCGACGTTGACGGTCGTGCCGTACCAGTCGCCGCCGTTGCTGAGCGCCGGCCCCGAGTGGATTCCCACGCGCACCGGCGGCAGCCCGGGCTCGTCCATCGCCTCGACCAGCCGCAGGCCGAGCTGGATCGCCGCCGAAGGACGTGAGCAGCGCAGCATCAGGCCATCGCCGATCGACTTCACCTGCTCACCGCCGTGCGCCGTCAGGACATCCTGCGTCCGCCGCTGCAGCTCGAGCGCCACAGCGAGGGCGCGATCGTCGCCCTCGAGCTCCGCGAGCGCGGTGAACCCGACCAGATCCGCGAACAGGAAGGTGTGGCTCGACTCGGTCACTCAGATACCGATCGGTATGCAATCAGATACCAAACGGTATGTCAAATGGCAACCTACAAGCGCGTGCCCCACCCACCGAATGGCCTCAAATGCACCTGTACGGTTCATAAGCTGCGGTTCGCCTGCGGCATTCAGGTGCGCAGGTCGACGGCGATCGGAAGCGATCGTTCCCGCCAATCCCCAAGATCGCCGCTGTATCCCGGCGAGTACTTCTCGAACAGAAGGGCGCGGGCCCGCCGGTCCTCCTCGGGGTCGCTGACGACGCGCGCGCTTCCCTCGAACGTCCGCTCGGCGATCCGGACGCTCACCCGCGTCTCACGCATCAGGTTCTTGACCCAGTCGGAGCGATTACCCCCGCCCGAGAGCATGTAGAGCGTGGACCCGTCGAGTCCAAACCAGATCTCGATCTCGCGCGGCTCGCCGCTGACGCGGCCGGTGGTCGTCAAATAGCAGTAGCTCTCGCCTGCGAGATCGTTCATCCGCTCACTCGACGCTGGATCGGAGAGACTGACGTACATGGTGGCTCAGATCGATCGCGAGCGGCTCCGGAAGGTTCTGCAGGCCGAAGAGGAGCGGTTCCTCGATCAGCATCCGCGTTCGCGCGAGCTGTTCGAGGAGGGGCGGCGGTCGCTGCTCGCCGGCGTGCCGATGCCCTGGATGACCGAGTGGGCCGGCGCATTTCCCGTGTTCGTGGCCGAAGCCCAGGGCGCTCACTTCACCGACGTCGACGGCAACAACTACGTGGACTTCTGCCTCGGCGACACGGGCGCGATGGCCGGGCATGCGCCGCCGGCGACGATCGAGGCGGTCGCCGGGCAGGCGGCCAGGGGGATCACGCTCATGCTGCCGACGGAGGACTCCGCCTGGGTCGGCCGGGAGCTCGGCCGCCGCTTCGGACTCCCGTACTGGCAGTTCGCGCTGACCGCCACCGACGCCAACCGCTTCACCATCCGCCTCGCCCGCGCAATCACCGGCCGGCCGAAGGTCCTCGTCTACGCCTGGTGCTACCACGGCACCGTCGACGAGACCTTTGCGATCGCCGTCGACGGCGAGACGCGATCGCGTCCCGACAACGTCGGCCCGCCGGTCGATCTCGCCGTGACCACGAAGGCGATTGAGTGGAACGACACCGAGGCGCTCGAGGCCGCGCTCGCCGAGGGCGATATCGCCTGCGTCCTCGCCGAGCCGGCGATGACGAACATCGGGATCATCCTGCCGGACCCGGGATACCACGAGGCGCTGCGGGCCCTGACCCGCGAGCACGGGACGCTCCTCGCGATCGACGAGACCCACACGATCTGCGCCGGGCCCGGCGGCTACACGCGGGCGTACGGCTTGGAGCCCGACTTCGTCACCCTCGGCAAACCGATCGCGGGCGGCGTGCCGGCGGCGGCCTACGGCATGAGCCAGGAGGTCGCGGACAGGGTCGAGGAATACCTCCGCACCCTCGAGACGAGCGATGTCGGCGGGATCGGCGGCACGCTGTCGGGCAACGCGCTCTCGCTTGCGGCGACGCGGGCGACGCTCGAGCGCGTGCTGACGGACGAAGCCTTCGAGCGGATGATCGTCCTCGGCGCCCGCTTCGAGGCCGGCGTCACCGACGCGATCGCGGCGCACGGCGCGCCGGGGCACGTGACCCGACTGGGCTGCCGCGTCGAGTACGGGTTCCGCGAGACCCCGCCGCGCAACGGCGCGGAGGCCGCGGCGACCACCGACCGCGAGCTCGAGCGCTTCCTTCACCTCCACGCGCTGAACCGAGGCATCCTCATGACGCCCTTCCACAACATGGCCCTGATCTGCCCCGACGCGACCGAGGCCGATGTGGACGACCACACGCGGGCATTCGGCAACGCCCTGGACGCCCTCTTCATGTTGTTGTTTCGGCGGGCTAGCCGTTGTGGAAGGAGACGAGCTGCAGGCGCTCCAGGCCGCCCTTGACCGTCTTCTCCTTGACGTCGCCGACGCCGCGGACGTACCACTTGTGGTCGACGATCCCCGGCTCGAGCGGAGTCCACTCCTTGGTCTCAACCGCGTGGCGGCTCGAGACATAGTGGCTCTTCACGCGCGCGCTGGTGTCGAGGATCTTGAAGTGATCCTCCGCGTGCCCCTTCAGGTACTCCTGGCGGGCGGTCTGGCCAACCCTTGGGTGGCCGGGGAACAGAACTCCCGGCCTGGCGCCGTTCTTGCCGGACTTGAACGATCCCTCGCGGCTCGTGACATGGCCGTGGCGGTCGGTTGCCGCGCGAATCCTGGCTGTACCAGTCGGTCGTGCGCTCCTCGAGCCGCCCGCTGAGGTAGAGGCGGTCGGCGACGGCGACGCACGGCGCGGCCTGGATCGTCCGCGTTCGCGACGTGACGACGACCACGTCGCGCGCCGGCTCGCCGTCCTTCACGCCGCGGTAGACCCACGTCGAGCCGCGCCGCAGCGGGAACCACGGGTTGTCGACGCGGGCGACAAAGTCGCTCGGATGCAGAGTCTTCGGCCACCCGGGCCCGGCCCCCGACCTGATCGTCTTCTGAGCGTTCGACGGTGCCGCCCCGGCCTGGACGGCGACGGCCGCCGCGGCCACGAGCGCCAGCGCCGCGGTCACCCCCAGGGCCAGCAAGCGTCTGATCGATCCTGCGTTGGTGCTCACGATGCCTCCTTTCGGCGATTGCGCGGCAACCGTAGGACACACGGATGAAAGGCCAATGACAATCAGCCGAGCATGAGGGGCGGACGCCTCACCGCGAGGGTTGGTCTTTTGCACCCGAGCAGGAACCTTGGCCGAGCCTGGTGAAAGCTGCTGGGGTCCAGCCCCTCTGGACAGTCTGCGGGAGTAAGTTTCCTCTAGTCCGGGAGAAGCGTCAAGCCATCCCGATTGGGACCGGCATGACGCGGCGCGACAGGAGGCAAGCATGACTGCGAACGCAACGGC
>VAYL01000117.1:1582-5635 GCA_005884305.1 Actinomycetota bacterium | reverse complement strand
CGCGGCCGCGATCGCGGCGCTCGTCGCGTCGCCGTCGATGACCGCCCGGAGCACAACCGCGCATGAGGGGACGGAGAAGCCATCCGTCAGGCAAACGGCACCCGGCACGGCCACCCGCTCGAGGCTGCGAGCGAGCGCCGCCAGGTTGGTGACGTGCAACCCGCGCGCGTCGATGCCGCGAACGCAGCGGACGGTGACCGCCACCCGGGTGGCCGCCCGCAGCACGCACGGGTAGAGCTCCTCGCGTTCCTCGGGGCTCCGGACCTTGGAGTCGTCCAGGTCGGACAGCGCCCGGCGATCGCGAAGGCTCAGGTTCTCGTAGTCGATCAGGACCGCGGCCGCGACGAGCGGGCCGGCGAGCGAGCCCCGTCCCGCCTCATCGGCGCCCGCGACGAGAGCCCGCCGCTGCGCCATGCCGGGAGCGGGCGCCGACTCCATCCGGGCCTCCGCTTGCTGTGCCCTCGCCATCGCGCCCATGATGAACAAATGCCCGGGTGGATCCGAGGATGCCGCGCCCCGGAGGCCGCAAAGAGCGCGATCTAGGGAAACCCGATCCTGCCTGGAGGCCAGTACGTCAAGAACGCGTCGCCGATGATCCAGTCTCGCGGCACGGGCCCCCAGAACCGGCTGTCGTCGCTGGAGCCGCGGTTGTCGCCCATCATGAAGTAGTCGTTGGGCGGGATCGTGATCGTCTTGGGGAAGCTGCAATCCTCGCCGGGCGCGCACGGATTAATGAAGTCCTCCTTCGCCATCACGCCGTTCACGACAGGGTGGCCATCCCTGATGCTGAGCGTGTCGCCCGGCCCGGCGACGATCCGCTTGATGAAGTTCGTATCCGACTCCTGGGACCCGGCGACGTCGCAGGCGGTGTTCGTGCGCCCACCTGCCTTGGGGTCCGCGCACGGGGCCCCTTCTCCGACGGCTCCCACAGGCGGGTGAAACACCACGATGTCGCCGATCTGCGGGTCGGAGAAGTGATAGCTCACGCGGTCCACCAGCACCCGCTGGCCGATGGCGAGCGTGGGCTCCATCGAGCCGGACGGGATCTTGTACGGCTTGACGATGAAGGCCTGAATCAGCAGCGCGAGGCCGACCGCGACCGCGACGATCGCCACCAGCTCGATCAGAGCGCCGCGCCCGGTGCTGGGTTTCGGGATGAGCCGGCTCAATCGATGCTTAGAGGACGCCGATCCGATCCGGCGGCCAGTAGGTGAAGAACGCCTCACCGATGATCCAATCACGGGGGACCGGGCCCCAGAATCGGCTGTCGTCGCTGTGGGAGCGGTTGTCGCCCATCATGAAGTAGTCGTTGGGAGGGATCGTGATCGTCTGCGGGAAGTTGCAGCTCCCGCCGTCATGGCAGGGCTCGATGAAGCTCTCCTTCGCCATCACCCCGTTCACGACCGGGTGGCCGTCCCTGATGCTGAGCTTGTCGCCCGGCCCGGCGACGATCCGCTTGATGAAGTTCGTATCTGCCTCCTGATCGACCGGCTTGGGGCACGCCTCGCCCGGCGCGCGGTGCTCGACGCCGCACTCCGGACCGCTCCCCACCGCCCCCTCCGGCGGGTGAAAGACGACGATGTCGCCGATCTGTGGATCGCCGAAGTGATAGCTGACGCGGTCGACGAGCACCCGCTGCCCGATGTGCAGTGTCGGCTCCATCGAGCCCGACGGGATCTGGTAAGGCTTGACGAGAAACGCCTGAATCAGCAGCGCCAGGCCGATCGCGAGCGCCACGATCACGACAAGCTCGATGAGCGCGCCGCGCCCCGTGCTGGGTTTCGGGATGAGCGGCCTCAACCGCCCGACCGTGTGTCCTCGGCCTCCTCATCGGTGGAATCCGCGGCGTCTCCGTCGGATTCTTCGGATGGTTCCGGCCCGGCCTCTCCCTCCTCGTCGGCGCTTGCTTCGGTCTCCTCGCCCTCGCCCTCTTCTTCCTCACCCTCCTCAGGCTGGACCTCAGGCTCGGCTTCGCTCTGGGCCACGCCCTCCGAGTCGACCGCCTCGGCCTCCTCGGCCGTGAGCACGAGGTCGTCCTCGATTCCCCAGCGTCGCTCGGCGACGCGCGCGCGCTTGCCCACGCGCCCGCGGAGGTAGTAGAGCTTCGCCCGGCGGACATCGCCGCGGGCGACCACCTCGAGGCGCTCGATCTTGGGCGAGTGAACCGGGAAGGTTCGCTCCACGCCCACGCCGAAGGACTGCTTGCGGACCGTGAACGTCTCGCGGGCACCCGATCCGCTGCGTGCGATCACGACGCCCTCGAACACCTGGGTGCGCCGGCGGGTTCCCTCGACCACCTGGAAGTGGACGCGCACGCGATCCCCGGCCGCGAAGCGCGGCACGCGCTTCAGCTGGCGCTGCTCAATGCTGTCGATGATCGTGCTCATTGCCTTGAGTCCACGGAGGGGGCGACGAAAAGTGGCCGGCTGCGGGCGAAAAATAAGCGTGGCCCGCGGGCCGCGCGGCGGCGAATCTTACTAGGCGTCCATTCGAACGCCCGGGCGTTTCGGTGGGATGAACAACGACGGCAAGTAGGGCGAGCCCGGGTGCGAGATGCCAATCCGGGATCGAGTGAGTGACTCACCGGACATATTGCGGTCAATCACTCACTCGATTTGGAAAGCGGGTTCGAGTGCGTGATTTGGCCGCGATATGCAGCTCGAAACCACACTCGAGCGTTCTTCACCCCCACCCAGCCGGGACCACGCCGCGGGGCGAGCGAGCGCTTAGTCCTCGCCGGATCCGTCTGCGCCCCGGCGGCGGCTCTCCTCGAGCCGCCACTCCCGCACGCGCGCGTGGTCGCCCGACAGCAGCACCTCCGGCACGTTCCACCCTCGATATGACGCGGGGCGCGTGTAGTGCGGGTACTCCGGCGCGCCCTCCAGCGCCTCGGAGAAGGATTCCTCCACAGCGCTGTCCGCGTGCCCGAGGGCGCCCGGCAACTTGCGCATGATCGCGTCCGCCACCACCATCGCTGCGAGCTCGCCACCAGACAGGACGTAGGGGCCGATCGACACGGCATCGCTCGCCAGGTGGTCGCGGACCCGCTCGTCGATCCCCTCGTAGCGGCCAGAAAGGAGCGCCACGTGCGGCTCCGACGCCAGCTCGCGGGCCAGCACGTCATCCAGCTGGCGGCCCGAGGCGGCGAGCACCAGCACCCGGCTCGGCTCCCGGCCGTCGACATAGGCGGCGCGCAGCGCGGCGTCGACCACGTCGACGCGCAGGACCATGCCGGCCCCCCCGCCGTACGGAGCGTCGTCTACCTGGCCGCCGCCGAGCGGGGTCGAGTCGCGGTAGTTGAAAAGGCGCAGCTCATTCCCGGCGTCGACCGCGTTGCGCACGTGGCGCTGCGAGAGAAACCAGTCGAACCAATCGGGAAAGAGAGTGAAGACGTCAATCTTCAATGAACTCGACCAGGACCCGCCGGTCTGAGCCGGTGGCCGCCGCCTTGGCGACGGTGCGGATGGCGTTCGCCACCCGGCCGCCCTTGCCGATCAGCCGGCCGAGGTCGTCGCCGCCGACGGTCACCTCCACCACCAGATCGCCGTTCTCGGTCACCTCCGTCACCTCGACGGCGTCCGGATTCTCAACGAGCGCCCGGGCGAGGAACTCGACCAGGTCGCGCATCAGCGCCCGGCGGCCTCGATCCCCTGGGTTCGCAGGAGGCCCGCGACCGTGCGCGTGGGCAGCGCGCCGTGCTCCAGCCAGTGCTGCGCGCGCTCGGAGTCGATCACGATCGTCGACGGATCGGTCTGCGGGTTGTAGTGGCCGATCGTCTCGATGGTCCGCCCGTCTCGCGGCGAGCGGCGGTCGGCGACGACGATGCGCCAGATCGGGTTCTTGCGCGACCCGACCCTCGTAAGTCTGATTCGGACGGCCATCTGCGGCGGCTGAGGTTACATACCTCGAAGAAGTTGCTGCGGGTCCGGCATCTTGCCCCTCGCGATCTGGGCCATCATCTTGCGCATCTGGCCGAACTGCTTGACGAGCTGGTTTACGGCCTGAACGGTGGTCCCCGACCCGCGGGCGATCCGCTTGCGACGGGAGCCGTCG
>VAYL01000117.1:0-1577 GCA_005884305.1 Actinomycetota bacterium | reverse complement strand
ATCGAGAGGATGATCGCCTCGAGGCGGTCGAGCTCGCGCTCGTCCATGTTCACCTCGCGCAGCTGCTTCATCGTCTTGCCCATCCCGGGCATCATCCCAAGCACATTCGAGAGCGGGCCCATCTTCCGGACCTGCTTCATCTGGGCCAGGAAGTCCTCAAGGGTGAATTCCTGGCGGCGCATCTTGCGCTCGAGGTCCTCGGCCTGCTTTTGGTCCGAGACCTCCTCCGCCTTCTCGATCAGCGACATCACGTCGCCCATCCCGAGGATCCGCGTCGCCATCCGCTCGGGGTGGAACCGTTCGAGCTCGTCGAGCTTCTCGCCGGTGGACGCGTAAAGGATCGGCTTGCCGGTGACCGCCTTGACCGAGAGCGCCGCTCCGCCGCGTGCGTCGCCGTCGAGCTTCGTCATCAGGACGCCGTCGAACTCAACCCGGTCGGCGAACTCCTGCGCGACGTTCACCGCGTCCTGGCCCGTCATCGCGTCCAGCACAAGCAGCACGTTGTGCGGGTTCGTTCGCTTACGGATCGCGACGAGCTGGCCCATCAGCTCCTCGTCGATGTGCAGGCGCCCCGCTGTGTCGACGATCACGACGTCCTCGCCGGCCGCCTTCGCCTGGCCGAGCGCCCATTCCGCGATCTCGACGGGATCGCGGTCGGTCCCCTGCTGGTAGACCTTCGCGCCAGCCCGCTGGCCAACCGTCACGAGCTGCTCGACGGCCGCCGGCCGCTGCGTGTCGCACGCGACCAGCGCCGGCTTCTTCCCCTGTTTGGCCAGCAGCTTCGCCAGCTTTGCGCAGGCCGTCGTCTTTCCCGAGCCCTGAAGGCCCGCCATCAGGATCACCGTCGGCCCCGAGCTGGCGAACGCGAGGTCACGGCTAGCTCCGCCCATGAGGGACGCGAGCTCCTCGTTCACGATCTTCACGACCTGCTGGCCCGGATTGAGGCTTTCGAGCACCCCCTCGCCGATACAGCGCTCACGCACCTGCGAGGTGAACTGCTTGACGACCTTGAAGTTGACATCGGCCTCGAGCAGCGCGAGCCGGATCTCGCGCATCGCGCGGTCGACGTCGGCCTCGCTCAGCTTGCCACGAGAGCGAACGCCGGAGAGTGTCTCCTGCAGACGATCAGAGAGCTGGTCGAACATGTGTGTTAGGTCGGTGCCATACGGCGCCGGCAGCAGCATGTGCCGTTCAAATAGATGAGTTCGAGCTTACGGCGTGCCGTCCGCCTCAGCCGCGCGCACGTATTCGACGAACGTCCTCGGCGTCGCCACAGCAGTGCCACCGGCAGGCGGATCGCCGGACGCAGCGGCCGCACGTCCACCGCCGGCCCCTCCCGTTCGGTGAGCGACCTGGGGAGAACCGCGGTCCCAAACCCGGCGGACGCCAGGCAGCGAAGCAGGAACGGATCGGCGCTGTCGCACGAGACATGAAGGGTTAAGCCGGCGTCCGCAAAGAACCTCTCGAGCGCGGTCATGCTCGCCGAGCCCGACCGTGTGGTGAGGATCACGTGGCGCCCTAGGGCGGATGCGCCGATCGAGCCTCGCCCGGGCGCCGTCCCGGGCGGGAACGTGGCG
>VAYL01000116.1:3281-3558 GCA_005884305.1 Actinomycetota bacterium | reverse complement strand
AGGTGAGCTCCAGAGCCCCCCGCCTGCGTAGCCCTCGGCCTGCGCGGCAGGCGGGATCGTCGGGGTCGTGCGGACGACTTTGCCGGTCTTCGCGTTGATCAGCGAAAACCCGCCGGTCGCCGTGGGATCTCCCTCGGGGGGCGAGTAGCCGGCGACGATGAAGCCGTTTGCGAGGAGCGGGCTGGAATTCGTATATGACCCGTCCTGCACGGCGGAGCTCGTCAGCGGCGGTGCAAACGGCGCGCTCTTCCAGACGACCGCGCCGGTCGAGCGGTTG
>VAYL01000116.1:2364-3026 GCA_005884305.1 Actinomycetota bacterium | reverse complement strand
CGGCGGCCGGGCCGAAGCCGGCCTCCTGGGGCTGAGTCCGCGTGTTCGCGGCATCGTGACCGTAGGACGGCCACTCGCCGCCACCAGCCGGGGGCGTCGTGCAGGGCGGCGCCGCAGCGGCTGAAGACGCAAAGCAGCTTGCCGAAAGTGCAAGCCCGAGTACGAGGGCCCCGCAGCGGATGATCGCGGTCATGTCAGTCCGCCCTTCCGAAGATCAGGCCGCGCCTCCCGCGACCAGTCAGCCAGGAGGATTCCAAAGGCGGCGCCCCAATGCGCCAGTTCGCGTCGCGCGATCATGCCTTCCTGCTCTAGGTGAAAGGCGGGTACTTTGCAGTTCGTCCGCGGTTGTCCATCAGGTAGGCCTGGGTGACGTTGACCGGCGAGACGAACTGGCCGGCACACCAGCTCCAGTACCGGGTCTGCTCGCGACCCGTCGTCGGGATCCCCTGCTCTATGCGAGTCGACCTTGTAAACGGGCGTGTCCCTCGTGGGAGCGCTGGCGGGGCAGGAAGGGATCGACCGACCCGCGGTCGGGATCGATCGCGTCGCCCGCCACGACGCCCTCGCTGGCGAAGGCCTCGTCGTAGCTCTCGAACGAAGCACCGCGCATGCGGGTACACGCCGCGGAAGCGGAAGTGCCCGCCGGGGAGGTCGGTGGGCAG
>VAYL01000116.1:0-2326 GCA_005884305.1 Actinomycetota bacterium | reverse complement strand
AGAGTGCGCTGGGCTGACGCCTCCTCCCGCACGTGAGCAATAGCACTTGGCTACCTGCCGCCGCTCAGCGGAATCGCCTCAAAACAAATAATGCAAGGGCAAGACGGCGCAGTGCTCCTTATCGCGCAAAGCAGAAGTCGGCCGCCGCCCTAGCTGTTCGGCAGCGAAGACCCGGCGAGGAAGAAGAACCAGAACTCAAAGACGAGGACGCCAGCCACCACCATCAGGATCGCGATGCGCTCCACGCCGCTCACGCCCTGGCGCTGTGCGATCAGCTCCTCGCGCTCGCCTCGCATGCTGCTGTGCCACGGGTACCTGCGCCGAAGCGGTGGTCTCCCGATCGCTTGGTCATAGCGCGCGTTCACCCAGCTCAAAGCGAGGACTAGACCGAACTCCAAGACGGCCAGGACGATCACCGTCAGCGCCACGGCACCCATGCTCAGCGAGCTGAAGTTGCCCTGCGCCTTGGACCCCATCCAGACGGCAAGAAGCGGTGCGCCGGTCCAGACGTTGACCGAGATCAGCGCAGCGAGGCTTCCAAACCCTATGCGAGTGAGTATCGAGCTGGACGAAGCTGCTTGCGCCCCCCGTTCCATGGCCTATCGCCGATACCCGGCGCGCTTGTCACCATGCGCCTCGGGGAACGCCGGGTGACGATGGGTGCGCGCGCGGGTGCACGCCTGTTCTTGCGAAGCTCGAGCGCTTCTGCTTTTCGCGCGACGCGACAGGCCCCAACGACTCCTTCCCGCGGCTCTATCTTGGGACGGATGAGTGAGCCGTACTACGGGTGGGCCGTCGATGCAGTGGAAGGCCTGCGTTTGGCTGGTCCATGTCGACGACTGGGCTTTCAAGGGTGCCCACGAGAACCTTCACGGACGAGATCCACGGGTCATCGATGTGGCACACGTGCGCTGGGCGACAACGACCGCGGTCACCGCCGTAGACCTAAGTGTGGCTGAGATTGCGGCGCGGTACTGCGGCGAGCCGTTTTGGAGCGAGCGAATGCCTAGCGTCGCGACGGTGCGAGCCAGGCTGACGACTGAGAGCCCACCAGCGGCCTCCGCTTGGCTCCGGCAAGGTCTGAGGCGTGGATTCCCGCGACGGTCGAGCCGTCCCTCCGCCGGGAGCGCGAAGAGCGCCCTGAAGAACTCACCGATTTGGTGGGCAGGCCGGAACTCGGTGACGAAGCGCGCGCCCCCTCCTTCGACCTCAAACGTGTGCGGCTTCCCAATCGGCACGGCGACCGTCTCGCCTGCCAGCAACTGCGAACCGAGCGAAGGTCCCCGGAACTCAATCTCGGACGCCCAGGGCTGCCTCCGACGAAACACCGCCCCCCAGCCCGAAACCACTCCGGGCACAATGCATCCGCCGAGACGTGCCACTGCGGCCCGGCGGGCGGGAGCGCCAAGCGCCCGGGAGGCACTTTTGCCGGTTTTCCATGGCGGCCCTCGAAGCTGCCCCCGCGGCCCCGCGGGCTCCTCTCGGGTCGCAGGCCGGGTTAGATAGTCCGCTGGCGTTGCGGTCGAGCCGACTCCCGCCCGTCCTTCCCGAGAAGCACTTCGAGCAGATCGCCGATCCTTCGCTCCTCCGTTTGCTGCGTCAGGGAATGACGCAACGGTAGCTCGGACTTCACCTTGTAGACGTTTCGTCTACCAACTCGCTCGCGAGCGACGTAGCCGTCCTCGGCCAGCTGGGAGACGATCCGATGGGCGCTTCGCTCCGTCACCCCCACGATCTCGGCGATGTCGCGCAGACGAATGCCTGGATCGTGCGCGACGCACAGCAGAACTTGTGCGTGATTGGTGAGGAATTGGTATCGGGGCATCTCTCTTGCTCCGGTCATGAGCGGTCGGGGCCTGGCTAAGGACTAAGACGTATCCGGACTTGTATCACTAGATATCAATAACATGATATGTTAATCGAGAATCTAACCATCTGAGAATCTAACCATCTGATCGGAGGTCGTTATGGCAGCAGAAGTCCAAATCGCGGACACCGGGTCAATGGCGAAGACGCGGGACCCGCTCGGGGTGGCGCTACTCACGCTCGTCACCCTGGGCGTTTACTTCTTCGTCTGGTACTACAAGGTGAACCGCGAGATGAGCGAACTGGGCCGAGCCCGGGGAACCGACGAGCTCGGTGACAACCCCGGCAACTCGTTGCTCGCGGTGACCCTCGGCGCGTTGATCATCGTCCCGGCGATCGTTTCGATGTACAACACGTTCCTGCGCACCCAGGCAGCGGCTCGGCTCACGGGCACAGAGCCGCTGAACGGCTGGATCGCCCTCGCCTTCTACCTATTCCTCGGAATCGGCTTCCCGGCGTA
>VAYL01000115.1:15048-24247 GCA_005884305.1 Actinomycetota bacterium | reverse complement strand
CCGGTGGGGGTGGCGGCGCTACAACGACCTCCGCTGGAGGTGGTGGCGGCGCCGCAAGCTCGACCGTCCAGCTGGCCGCCGATCCCAGCAACATCGCCTACACCACGACCTCCCTGTCGGCCAAGGCCGGAAACGTCACGATCGACTTCAACAACCCGAACTCGGGGCTCGGGCACGACGTGTGCGTCCAGGACTCGAGCGGCAAGAAGCTCGGGTGCTCGAAGGTCGTAACGGGAAGCTCGACGTCGCTCGACCTGAAGAACCTGAAGGCGGGGGACTACACCTTCTACTGCAGCGTGGACTCCCACGAGGCCGCCGGCATGAAGGGCACGCTCAGCGTCCAGTAGACCGCCCGGCGGGCCACCCGCGGCCTGACAGTCGGTAGCTGATCTAAGCGCGGCGCGGTTCAGGTCACGATGGGAAAAAATCGCACCTATGGGTGGGTTTTCCATCCATCGGCCCGGCCGCTGCCTTACCTGCCCTTCTCCGCGGGAGGTGATGAACCGCCGGACCCCTCCTGAGCTCGAGCGCCGCGATCTAGCCGACGAGGGCGCGGCCGACGCTTTCGGCCACGCACACGGGCTTGTCCTGGCCCTCGCCCTCGATGGTGAACTTGGTGACGATGTGCCACCCGCCGTCGCCGAGCTCGTCGACGGTGGTCCCCTCGGCTCGCGCCCGAATCCTGGTGCCCGCGGGCACGGCGGCCGGGAACCGCACCCGGTCGAAGCCGTAGTTGATCCCCATCTTCACTCCGTCGTTGCGGATGAGCTGCGGACGGAAGTGGTCCACCAGCGACAGCGTCAGGTCCCCGTGCGCGACGGTCGTGCCGTACGGGCTCTCCTTGGCGGCGCGCTCGGTGTCCACGTGGATCCACTGGTGGTCTCGCGAGACGTCCGCGAACTTGTCGATGTCCTCCTGGGTGATCTCGAGCCACTCGGTGGGGCCAAGCTCGCGCCCGATCAGCTCGCGAAGCTGCTCGATTCCCTCGACCTCGACGGGTTCCATCGCGGCGGAGCTTATGGATCGTCTGAGCCCCGCGCCCTCAGGGCGCGACGTGCAGGAGAGCCGCCTCCACCTCGCGCAGCCGATCCAGATCGCCGCGCGAGCCGAGCGCCGCGTCGTTGAACAGGAACGCCTCCGCCAGCCGCACGATCGCGTACCCCAGCACGGCCGGCTCGACCGGTGGGTCGTACCTGCCGGCGCGGGCCTCCTCCTCGATCAGCTCCGTGATCATCGCGACCATCTGCGGCTGCACGATCCCGTTGCGGGAGGTGATGATTCGAAGCGCCGCCTCGCGCTCCGCCTCGACGAACTGGCGGAGGGCCGGAGCGTCGGCGAGCTTGCGGTTGAAGCGCCGCGGGCCTCGGTGCGCGACGCTTCCAGGACGGGCGCGGCGGCGAGAACAACCACCTCACCGATCAGGGCTTCACGGGTTCCGAACCAGCGGTGGACCGTCGCGCGGCCGAGCCCGAGCTCGCCGGCAATGGCCTGGATGTCGACGCGCCTCCCGCGGAGGTAGCGGTTCAACGCCGCGTCGAGGACCTGCTCCCGGGTGGCCGCCGCCGGACGGCCCGGCCGCCGGGTCGTCGTTGTCGCATCCGCGGGCATGGGCCGGACGTTAACGCGCCGCGATCGGGGCGGCTCCGATCCGCATCACGTTCCCTTTTGACACCCGGCAATTGATGTGTCTCAATTCGCGGGCAGGCGACGGAGTAGGAGGTGTCGTGGCGGACAGGTCCCTGACACACGCGTGGCGGCTGGTCGCCGGTTTGGCGATTGCCGGATTCGCGGCGCTGCCCTTCCTCCTCCCCGCCTCGGCGAGCGCGCACCCGAAGCCGGGCACACAAGTCGCGCATCCGGTGCGCTCGGCGGCGCCGGACGCCAACCTCGTCAAGGAGTCATTCGTTCGCGTCTACAAGCCGCTCCCGAAGCGCGACGGGCCGCATCCCAAGGCGTGCGACTGGATCTCCTACCTGCGCTACCGCAGCGCGCACGGGCCCCACAAGCCATCGCGGGCCAACGCCGTCTTCGTGATCATCCCCGGATTCCTCGGGGGCGCGGGGTCTTTCGACCAGGTGGCGCGCAACACCGTCCGCGACGCCGCCCAGATGGGCAAGTACGTCGAGTTCTGGGCGCTCGACCGGCGCTCCAACTGCCTCGAGGACGACCGCGGTGTCAGGGCGGCAGCCAGGTCGAAGAACCCGGAGGTCGGCTACGACTACTACTGGCACAACAAGCCGATCGACGGCAAGCGGTTCGCCGGCTGGGTGACGCCGCAGCAGGCCGCATGGCTCAAGCACGTCGGGCTTGCCCAGACGATGAACGACTGGTATGCGGTGCTGAAGGCGGGGATCCCGAATCGCCGCGTCCGCGCGCGGAAGGTCTTCTGCGGCGGCCACTCGATGGGCGGCCCGCTCACCGCCGCGTTCGCGAGCTGGGACTTCGACAACAACCCGANNNGACACCCAGCTCAAGGTCAGAACCCCATCGCTCGATCCCACCAATCCCTCGGCGGTGCTGCTGGCCGCCGTCATCGCCAGCGGCTCGCCGTACGTGAACGTCCCGCCGCTGGTCCCCGAGACGATCCAGCTACCGCCGATCTTCGGGGTCGGCGCCTTCTACCACCCGAACCGGTTCGACCTGCTGCGAAACCTGCCCCACTCCCGCAACATCAACCTCGCGCAGCGGTTCCTCTTCTCGCGCAACACGGTCAACTTCGCGACCGGACGACCGAACATCCGGGACTTCACGATCTCCAACGCGGCCGATCTCGCGGGAGTGTTCGACGACAACTCGGCGCCACTCTTCTTCATGCGCTCGAGCCTCGGCTTCATGGAGGGCGGCGACCTCGCTGACAAGAACTTCCCGCAGCCGAACCCGAGCCTGGCGATCCCGACCGACAAGACCGCGACCTACACCTGGCAGAACTACGACCAGGTCGGCAAGAACGGCCGGCCGGTGCAGCTGAACGACGAGGGCGACCCATACACCGATCGCGAGGGCGAGGCATCCGACATCCACCAGTTCGCGCGGACCCAGTTCGAGTCGCCGGCGAACTTCATCGAGCAGTACTTCCCGACGAAGCTCCTGAAGGACCTCCAGAAGGCCGGCCAGGGCAACCGCAACGGCAGCCTCTCGCACCTGAAATACAACGGCCCGTCGAAGCGGCCGGCGATCATCGTCCGGGCCCGCGATAGCCAGAACAACGACGCGCCGGATTCAGGCCCGCCGATCAAGGGCCCACCTCCGAACAAAAAGAAGCTCAGCCGCTCGATCACGGTCCCCGGCTACAACCACCTGGACGTGCTCACCGCGGCGCGCCACCAGAACGACGGCAGGCCCGAGCCGACCAGCAGGGCGCTCGCCAACTTCGCGATCAGGGTGAGGGAGCGCCGGTCGGCGGCATCTAAATTTCGGCGCCGCAGACCGCTGGGACCGGCTTATTCGTTGAATGGTCGGTTGCGTGGCTGAGGCACCTTAGGCCCGGCGGCCTGTGGCTGGAGGCACCGCGAGCTTCGTCGGGGCGAGCGGTCGCGTGCATGTGACCTCGCTTCGTGGCAAGAACGAGCGATGGAGCTTCAGACTGGTCCATTAGCACGCGTTTACGACGCTGCGGAATAGTCGCCATCGTTTGACGCGATCCCGGTGAGCGGCGAGTGGCAGTCGCTGCTCGCATAGGGTCGTCACCGTCCCTATGCACGCCGGCTCTTCATCCGTCCAGCCGACCGATTCACTCGGCGTGGTCTCCGACGCCCGGGAGCGCGCGGGCGAGACCCTGGGATTGGCCTCGCGCCATCTGGATTCGTCGCTTGTCGACGTGCTGCGGATCCTGGGTTTCGACAAGGAGTACGTCTCGGCCCAGGGTTCCCATCTCTACGACGCGGCGGGTCGTGCCTACCTCGACTTCCACACGGGCGAGGGATTCGCGACGCTGGGGCACAACCATCCCGACGTCCGCGACGTTCTGCGGGCCACGCTCGCCGCCGACCTCGTGGACGGCGTGCAGCTGAACTATTCGGTGCTGGCCGGCATGCTCGCCGAAGCGCTTACGCAGCGCCTGCCCGCAGGGCTCGACGCCGTGTTCTTCACGAGCACGGGCGCCGAGGCCGTGGACTCGGCGATGAAGTTCGCCCGGGCGGCGACGGGGCGGCCGCGGCTGATCTCCTGCGATTCGAGCTTCCACGGGGTCACGCTCGGGCCCCTCTCACTCGTCGGCGACGAGTTCTTCAAGGAGGGCTTCGGCCCGCTGCTGCCGGGCTGCGAGCGGGTTCCGTTTGGCGATCTCGAGCGCTTGGAGGCGGAGCTGCGTGCAAAAGACGTCGCCGCCTTCATCGTCGAGCCGATCCAGGGCCGGATGGTGACGCCTCCGCCGCCGGGCTATCTGAAGGCCGCGGAGGAGCTCTGTCGCCGCTACGGCACGCTGTTCGTGATCGACGAGATCCAGACCGGGCTCGGGCGCACCGGCAAGTGGTTCGCGCTGGAGCACTGGGGGCTCGAGCCGGACTTCGTGCTGGTCGGGAAGGCGCTGAGCGGCGGCTACATGCCGGTCGCCGCCATGGTCACGCGGAGGGAAATCCACGACAAGGCCGTCGGAACCCTCGAGCGTTGCTACGTGCACCAGTCGACCTACGGCCGCAACCGCCTGTCAATGGCCGCCGGCCTGGCGACGATGCGGATCATCGAGCGCGATCGGCTGGTCGACCACGCGGTGCGCATGGGCATCGTGCTGCTCGACGGGCTGACCGAGCTTCGGCAGCGCCACGAGATGATCAAGGAGGTGCGAGGCAGCGGGCTCATGCTCGGGGTCGAGCTTCAGGCGCCGAGCTCCCGGGCGGGGAGGCTGAGCTGGCGCCTGATTCACCTGGCGAGCGAGGGGCTATTTCCTCAGCTCATCGTGATCCCGCTGCATCGCGACCACGGCGTCGTCACGATGGCGGCCGGCAAGAACGACGTGATCAAGCTGCTGCCCCCGCTGACCCTCTCCGAGCCCGAGGCCGGCACCTTTCTCGAGGCGTTCGACACGGTGCTGGCCGACAGTCAGGGCGCTGGAAGCAAGAACTGGGCGGTCGTGCGCGACATCGCCACCGCGACCATCAGCCGTCGCTCCACGAACGGCGTCCCGCAGGGCGACGGGGTGGCGTTCCGCGGCAAGCCGATCGACCCCTCGCGCGACGACGTCTGCCTGGTCACGGGCGCGACCGGGTTCATCGGCGCTCATCTGGTGAAGCGGCTGCTGGCGGAGGGCCACCAGGTGCGCTGCCTGGTGCGCGCGAGCAGCGACACCTCACAGCTCGATCAGCTGGATGTCGAAATCGCGGTCGGCGACCTGACGAGCCCGCGGTCGCTGGCCGGCGCCGCCCAGGGTTGCCGCAACGTGTTCCACTGCGCCGCACAGGTATCCGACTGGGCCACCGCCAAGGAGATCACGCGCACCAACGTCGAGGGCACCCGGAACCTGCTCGAAGCGTCCGTCGCTGCATCCGTGGAGCGCTTCATTCACTTCAGCACCACCGATGTCTACGGCTATCCCGGCGGCTCGGCGGTCGACGAGACCCACCTCGCCGCCGGATTTCAAAACTGGTATGCCCAGACCAAGCTCGCCGCCGAGACTGAAGTCGTCCGGGTGAGCAAGACACACGCGCTGGAGGCCGTCGTTCTCCGCCCCGCGACCGTCTATGGGCCAGATCGGCGAGATCGGACGGGCGATCCGAAACGGCCACATGTTCTTGGTCGACCGCGGTCGCGCGGTCGCCGGTCTGTGCTACGTCGACAACCTCGTGGATGCCGCGATCCTCGCGCTCCGCCATGAAGCCGCGCCCGGCCACGCCTTCAATGTCAGCGACGGGCTCGACGTCACGTGGAAAGAGTTCACCGATGCCCTGGCCAAGGGTCTCGGCTGCTCGCAAGTCCGCTGGAGTTTGCCGTATTGGATCGCGAACGGCATCGGCTTCTCGCTCGAGCACGGCTACCGATTCCTGCGCAGAACCACCCGGCTCAAGACGGCGCCGTTGCTCTCGCGACAAGCTGTGCAGGTGCTTGGCCGGAACCAGGATTTCAGCAACCTCAAGGCGCGAGAGCTGCTGGGCTGGGAACCGCGCGTCGGCTATCCGGCGGGGCTCCAGGCGACGCTCGCCTGGCTACAAGCCGATCACCTCGCGCGCTGAGGCCGCTAGAGCTTCGGCGGCTTCCGGCCGCTGCCGCCGGCCGATGCGTTGCCGCACGCCGTTGTCGTGTCGCGCGACAGCGTGTGGTCCTGGTTGACCAGCTGATAGCTGCCGCCGAGCCAGCTCAGGATGGACGTCATCCGGGTCCCGATGATCTCCCCGGGGACGTAGACGGGGGGCACATAGAGCTCGACGATCGCGTCGAGATCGCCAGCCGCCTGATTGTTCGCTGTGACAACCCCGCTTCCGGAGTCACCGGGGAAGGCCGGCCCGAACCAGCCGTAGCCGTTGTTGTACCAGTGAGCGGACGCTCCGCCCTCGGGCTTCCCCTGGCCCATCTCGACCCCGTAGCCATGGCCCCAGTACTTGACCGGGGTACCGACCTGGCAGCCGTCGTAGATCCCCCGGGGACCGCCGACGGGGCTGTCCGGATATACGTGGTAGCCCTTGTCGATCTGAATCGATTCGACATCGAGCACGCTGCCATCGTCCCCGTACTTCTCGACGCGTTTGGAGACCGTGCCTATCCGCGCGATGCTCGGCCCGACTCCGGGAGTGGAAATCGCGCCATACACGGGCTGCCCCGCCTTGTCGGAGCAGTGGCCAGCCGATCCGAGGTAGAGGTGGCGCCCGTCTGACACCGCCGGCGCCGTCGCACCGCCGCCGTTGTAGTAGACGAAGTTCGCAGTGCAGCCGTACGGATAGACGAGGCACGTGCCGGTGCCGACGCCGTTCTGGTGGAGGACCACACCCGGGCATACGTCGAGCACGGATGGGCCGTCGACTGGGACGCCCGTATGCCCCGCCGCGTCGACCCGGTGCTTGAAGCTGCTCGTAAACCAGGCCGGAGCCGGATTCCTGGGGTGGGTGACCGTCGCCCCGGCGGCACTCGCCGCGACGATCCAGCCGACGGCCACGATCACCGCCGCCGCAAGCAGTAATTGCGCTCTCCGCATCGCCGTTACCACCCCGTTGTCCACGTCCTTTCCCGGCCATGCAAGCACTAAACACCGTCCGATGCGCCGGTTCCGTGCGCGCTGAAGGAGGCGGCGTCCGCGGTCCCAGGCGCCGCCTCCTTGTATGCCGGCGTCAGTCGAGGGTCAGTGCGTGTACTTCACCAGCTGCTCCATGTCTGAGCCGCCGGAGACGTCGACCGCCAGAACGGCCTGACCACTGCCTTTCGCGTAGTACTTGATCTCGGAGACGTTGGGCTCGATCGGGGAGAAGTCCTCGGTCATTAGGGCGGGCTTGAAGTGACCGGCGGGAACCTTGGCCTGTCCGTCGAGCGCGAGGACCCGCGACTGGTCCTCGGCCACGCCCTTGGAGTACTCCTCACGGTACGACAGGCCGACCCTTGGCTTTGCCGGCAGGGCAACCCCGGGCATGTTCCCGTCGACGCCGGCTTCCCACGAGCCGTTGTCTCGCGGATGGCCGTGTACGTACTCGACGGTGTGTTCGCCGAAGTACCAGACGTTTCCGCACTTATCTTGTGCGTACCAATCCCTGGTCACCTCGGAGCGTTTGCCGTGGTCCCTCACGATGTCCCTCACGACCCGTGCCTTGATCCCGTCGGCGATCATCTTGGTCCGTCTGGTGGCCTTGATCACGTCACGCTTCACGGACCGATCCGAGTAGTCAAGGACTCGGTAGACCCAACGGCTGCCGACTGTCATCGGCCATTGGGGGTTGTCGACGTTGGCGCTGAAGTCAGCCGGGTCGAGGTGGACGGGGTCATCGCCCTGCGGCAGCGGTGAGCACCGGGGCGGGGTCCCCCCGTTGGCCGCGCCGAGTCCCAACGCCAGCGTGGCAGCCAGTAGAACAGCCCCGGTCGCTGCCAGCTTGATGCTGAGTGCCCTGTGTGCCATGCGTGCGCTCCTTCCGCTTCGAATCGCTTGGGTGCGTAGTGATCGCGAAGCGGGATGAATTCGCCGTGAAAGCGTTCGGACTCGCGGTCGTGGTCGCGGGAGCGAAAGCCGTGCTCAACCCACCAGCCGCACCTCGAGCGTCGGCGTCACGATCTCCCCGGCGCCGCCCATCAGGCCGAGGATCCGCGCGACATAAGCCTCCGTCTCAGGAATGCTCGGAACGCAGCCGCAGGCCTCGACCGCGCCCGGGCCGGCGTTGTAGGCGGCGAGCGCCAGCGAGACCGAGCCACCGAACTCCTGCAGCAGGTCTGACATCAGGTGCGCCTGGGCGTCGATCGCCGCCGACGCGTCGAACGGATCGTCGAGCCCGTAGAGCGCCGCCGTACCCGGCATGAACTGGGCAATCCCCTGCGCGCCGGCCGGGGATACCGCGAACGGGTTGAAGTTCGACTCCGCCATGAGCTGCGCGGCGAGGAGACCGGCGGAGACGTTCCAGCGCGCTGCCGAGCGCAGGATCGGATCGCGGTACTGCCCCGGAACGAAAGACTGCAGGCCGGCGGTGGGCTCGGCTTCGCCATGGTCGGCCGGCATCCCCACCTGATCGCCCGCGTCGGAACACGGCGGCGGGCCGCCGGTGAAGCCGAAGTGCCAGGGCTCCCACGAGTATCTCTGGAGAAAGTCGAAGTCACCCGCGTGTGCGGCGAGCCAGCCGTACGCCGACGACGGTCCGAGGTCGAGCTCGGTCGCGCAGCGGTGAAGCGAGGTGCCCGGTGGAGCGACCCACCGGGGGTCCGTGTTCTGCTCCCAGAGCTGCGCCTGCTCCGCGTCGGAGCGGAAGGCGGAGTTGATCACGAGCGAGAGCCCGTCCCGCTGGGCCGCCGCCGCCATGCGGTCGAACGCGGCTGCGACATCCGGTCTCATCGGTTTGCCCTGTCGGTACGCCAGCGGCCCGGAGTAGCCGCCGCCGCTGGCCATCGTCGGCGCTGTGCCGGTACCCGCGGACGGCGGAGACGCCTGGGCCTTGGCGCTCACCTCGATGCGGACACCCGCATGCCTGCCACCCGCGTCACCGCCTCCGCCGGGAAGCGCCCGGCGGTCCAGCGACGCCGTGACCGATGCCTTCACGAGCGTGGGCGCGAACGATTCGCGGTCTGGGAACGTGACGCGCAC
>VAYL01000115.1:14373-14946 GCA_005884305.1 Actinomycetota bacterium | reverse complement strand
AACAGCCGGTCGAAGTCATCACGCAGCGACCGCGCACCCGATAGAGCGGCCAGGTCGGCTGCCCGCTGCGTACGCGAGGCGCCCGTGACGGCGCCGCCGATGGCGGCGAGCACTGCGGCGCACAGGAGGATCACGAACGCCGCGGCCAGCACCATCATGAGCGCCTGCCCGCGCTCGGCGGCCAGCGCCCCGAGGCCGAACCCCGGCTCCGCCGCGGACGAGCGTCTCCGCGCCCGCCGGGCCAATCCCGACGCAAGACGCGCAACGCGCTGCGACACCGAGCCGCCGGGCTCAAGGCCTGCGAGGGCGCGGCGGGTCGCGACCCTGCCGAGCGGCCTGGACGCCACTCGGGCGGGGATGCGGCGTCCGTGCAGATCGATCACCGTCAGCGCCGCCAGCGATCGATCCGGCGGAAGGTCGGCCCGCAATAGTGCGCCGGCCGGATCCGGAAACTCGTCGAGCGCGGCCTGCCACAGCCGACCCGGCATGTGCGCCACGGTGAACGCGCCAAGCGGCAGGGCCGCGACGGCCCGCCGGAGCTCGCCGAGCGCCGCCTCGTCGTCTCCGAGGCCA
>VAYL01000115.1:10638-14320 GCA_005884305.1 Actinomycetota bacterium | reverse complement strand
ACTCCTCCGCCCGCAGCACGTCCTCGAGCTCGCGCGCGCTGCCCGACGCGAGCATGGTCGGGCCCCGCCGACCGGCCGCCCCGAATTCGACGAACAGCGTCGCCGGACGCTCGTGACTGAACGCGACCGCCACAGCAGCCGCGACCGCGAGACCGCCCTTGGCCTCCCCCAGGCTCGTCGCGAGGATCAGGTCAGGCCGATCGTCCGCCATCGGTGCCCCCGTCATCCCTCCGGCCTCCGCACCCACGTCGAGGAGGTGACGGCGAGGTGCTGCGCGATCGAGTGGAGCGGCGAGGGCGGCTCGAGCCGCACGGTCAGGCGACCCCCATCGACATCGACGTGAGCGCGGTCTCGCGCCCAGCCCGGCAGCGCCTCGCGAACTGCCGGCCCGGCCGGCTTGCCGGCCGCGAGTGCCATCGCACCCGCCTCGGCCGCGCCGTCGGCGAGCGTGAGCGAATAACCCGTCGCCAGGAGCTGAAGTGCCACCAGCCCGGCGAGCACGAGAGCCGGAATCCCGGCCAGGAGCTCGAGGGTCGCCTGGCCCCGCTCGTCTCGGATGCGTTGAGGGCTAATCACCATCGCCCCCGGCCCCAAGGTCCGCCCGCGCAGTGACCGGGATCGAGGGAATCCCGGGCACCAGCGCGGGGGCCTGAACCCGCACCGACAGGCCGTCCGAGTCCCGGATGGAGGCGCCGTGGCGCAGCGGCGACGGCAGCGACCGGCGCGCCGCCGCCTTGGCGTTGCCGCCCACGTAGCCGGCCCGGGCTCCCGCGCGGGCCGCCGTCCCCGCACTCCACAGCGCATATCCCGCGACGGCAAGCTGGGTCACCATGAGCGTGACGACGAGCACCAGCGGGATCGCGGCCACCAGCTCGACTGACGCCTGTCCATCCTCGTCGCCCACTCGTCGCATGCGGGCGAAGCTAGGTGGATCCGGCTCGCGCGTGGCGCGCGGAATGTGCCGAGAGTCTGGCCAGACCGCGCCGACTCTCAGGACTTGAGCCCGTCGCCCAATCCCGGTGCGATTAGGCCGGGCCGGTCAGTACGTGTGCGCGCGCATCCACACCCCGATGATCGCGATCACCGCACAGGCGGTCAGCGTCACCCAGATGACCGCGGAAAGGCCACCGCCCCCGAGCATCTTCCCGGCGCCGGCGATCATCAGGACGATCACCCCGATGGCCACGAACAGCACGCCCCGCTGGTCGTCCGGAAGCGAGTCGAAGGTCAGACGGTTCTCGCGGTAGATCTGGCGCGCGGCCACGGCCAGCGACGCCAGAAAGGCCATTCCAAGCGTGACCAGAACGGCGGCCGCCGCGTTGCCGCCGCCGGGCATGAATGCGATCGGGACGGCGAGGATCGCGATGATCGCAACGTTGCGGACTGTGCGCAGCACGATTCCCGAATGCTACTTGCGGGTCATCACGATGATGCCCAGCACGACCGCCGCACCGGCGGCGAGGAGCGCGACGACGCCCAGCAGGCCGAACGCAACCGCGGCTGCCGGACGACCGTCGCGGTTCATGTCCGCGAACCTGGAGGCGCCGAGGACCGCGATCGAGAAGATCATCGTTACCCCGACGCCCGCGATGAACGACGCGGCGATGGTCTTCAGCAGAGCCTGGGTGTCGACGATCGTGGCGAGCATGGTTCTACGGTGCCGGAACGGGAGTTCCCGCGCGAACTCTCCGGGTGAACGCGGCCGTCGCGAGCGCGACCGCCGCCGCGGCGACGACGATCGTGCCAACCGACCCGGTGCCGAATATCCGGGTCACCCCGTAGGTGAGCGCGCCGATTCCGGCCGCGGCCGGCAGCGTCATCAGCCAGGCCGTGACGATGTTTCCCGCCACGCCCCAACGGACCGCCGAGACCCGCTTGCCGGCGCCGGCGCCCATGATGCCGCCGCTGATCACCTGGGTGGTCGAGAGCGGGAAGCCGAAGTGCGACGAGGCCAGGATCACCGCGGCTCCCGCACCCGAGGCCGAGAACCCCTGGGCCGGGTCCATGCGAATGATGCGGGTGCCCATGGTCCGGATGATCCGCCAGCCGCCAGAGTAGGTGCCGAGCGCGATCGCGCTGGCTGCGCTCACGATCACCCATGTGGGCGGGTTAGAGCCCGCGGCAAGGCTGCCGTTCGCCACCAGCGCGAGGGTGATGACGCCCATCGTCTTCTGGGCGTCGTTGGTGCCATGCGCCAGAGCCAGCAGGCCTCCGGAGACGACCTGTCCCAGCCGATACCCGCGGCCGACCTGGCCCGGCTTCAGGCGCCCCACGGCGCGGTAGCAAACGAGGATCGCCAGGCCTCCCACCATGAAGGCGACGATCGGGGCCACCACCGCCGGAATCAGCACCTTGCCCACGAGCCCATCACCGAGGATCGCGTCGGGCCCAGCGGCCGCGAACGCCGCTCCGACGACGCCCCCGATCAGCGCATGCGATGAGCTCGACGGGAGCCCGACGTACCAGGTGATGAGGTTCCACGAGATCGCGCCGATGAGCCCCGCGAAGACGACGGTGGGCGTGATCGCTCCCGAGCTGACCACGTCGGAGGCAACGGTCGCAGCGACGGCGAGTGAGATGAACGCACCTGCAAAGTTCAACGCGGCCGCGTAGGTGACCGCCAGACGCGGCGCCATCGCCCTGGTCGAGATCGACGTCGCGACGACGTTGGCGGTGTCGTGGAACCCGTTCGTGAAGTCGAAGGCCAGCGCGGTGGCGACCACGATGACCATAACGACGTCGTTGTTCATCAGGCGTTCTTGATGACGATGCCCTCGAGGATGTGAGCCGCCGTCTCGGTGGCGTCGATGGCGCGCTCGAGGACCGTGAAGATGTCCTTCCAGCGGATCACGACCATCGGGTCGATCCCGTTGGCGAAGAGCGCCGCGACCGCATCCCGGTAGAGCCGGTCGCCGTCGTTCTCGAGGCGGTGGATCTCGATCCAGTACTGCTCGAGCCCGTCGAACCCGCGCAGCTCGGCGAGGATCGTCGCCAGCTGCTCGCACGACTTGACGAGGACGTCGGCCATCGCCTGGGCCTGGTCCATGGGGGCCTCGATCTTGTAGAGGCCCATGAAGTCCGCGGTCTCCTCGATGAAGTCGACGATGTCGTCGATCTGCGTCGCCAGCGAGTAGATGTCCTCGCCGTCGATGGGCGTTACGAAGGTCGTGTTCGTCCGCTGGACGATGTCATGTGTGATCCGATCGCCCTCCTGCTCGGCGAGAAGGATCTCGCGCGCGAGCCCGCGATCGTCGGGCCAGGTCTGGAGCATCTCCTGCAGGAGCCTCGCGGCCCGGAGCGTGTTCTGCCCCGCCTCGTTGAAGAGGTCGAAGAACACCCGGTCCCGAGGTACGAGGCTGGGGAGTCGCACCGGCGGCAACCTACCAATCCGCGAGGACTTCGGCGACCCTTTCAGCGGCCCGTCCGTCCCATAGCTCCGGCCTTTGCGGCTTCTTCGCCCCGTCCGCGGCAGCGGCGCGGCCGCGAAGGAGATCGGGGATCTCCGTGATGCGACCCGGGTCGAGCCCCAGCAGCGTGTTCGTCCCGGCGCGGAACGTCACGGGCCGCTCGGTGTTGTCGCGCAGCGTGACGCACGGCACGTTGAGACAGCACGCCTCTTCCTGCAGGCCGCCCGAGTCGGTCAGCACCATCCGCGCGTGCGACGTGAGGCTGAGAAAGTCGA
>VAYL01000115.1:6965-10587 GCA_005884305.1 Actinomycetota bacterium | reverse complement strand
CACCCATGTTCTTGCGCGTCCGCGGATGGACCGGGAACATCACCGGCAGCTCGCTCCCCACGGTCGACAGCGCCTGCATCGCGTCCGCCAGCAGCGGCCCGTCGACGAGCGCGGGGCGGTGCAACGTGACCAGCACGTAGCTCCCCGGCTCGAGCCCCAGCGACGCCGCGGTGCCACGCTCGCGGATCAGCCCCTCGAGCGCCACCAGGCTGTCGATCATCGTGTTGCCGACGAACTTCATCCGCTTCTCCCCGACGCCCTCGGCCTGCAGGTTCTCGATCGCCTCGTCGGAGTGCAGGCAGCACAGCGCCGACAGGTGGTCCGTGGCGATGCGGTTCGTCTCCTCCGGCATCGAGCGGTCGAAGCTGCGGAGCCCTGACTCGATGTGCCCGACGGCGGCACCCATCTTGTCCGCGCACAAGGCGGCGCCGAGCGTCGAGTTCACGTCGCCCGGCACGAGCACCAGGTCCGGCTGCTCCTCCACGAGCACGGGCTGGAGGCGCTCGAGGACGCGCGCGATCTGCTCGGCATGCGTTCCCGAGCCCACCCCGAGCACGTGGTCGGGGTCCGGCATGTCGAGCTCCTCCAGAAAGACGNNNNTCCGACATCAGCCGGTCGTAGTGCTGGCCGGTGTGGACCGTCGCCACGCGCCATTCTGGGAAGCGGCGGCGCAGCGCCGCGATCACCGGCGCCATCTTCACGATGTTCGGCCGCGTGCCGACTACGCAGACAACTCGCATGCGGCGCGGAGCGTAGTCCAGCACTCAGCATGCAGCTTGCGGCATGCAGATCGAACGTCTGCGTGCTGCTAGCTGCGTGCTTTCTGCGTGCTGCTAGCTGCGTGCTGCGAGCTGATCGATTCGCTTCGCCAGCTCGAAGTCGGCCTCGGTGAGGCCGCCCGCGGCATGGTTGGTGATCGAGACGGTCACCTCGTCCCAGGAGAGCTCGAGGTCGGGATGGTGGCCCATGTCCTCCGCGGGCTCGACCAGGGCATCGACGAACCGCACCGAGCCGACGAAGTCGTCGTTCTTAAAGGTCTTGACGATCGCGTCGCCCTCGCGTTTCCAGCCGTCGGCGTCCGCAAGCCGCGACTCGATCTCGTTGTCTGGAAGTAGGTCCATTTCGTCTGCAGGCCACTCCACTGTGCGCAGCCTAATTCCTCCTACCCAGGGCACCGTGTCATAGTCGTCGCATGCGGATCGCGAGCCTGGTTCCGTCGGCGACCGAAGCGCTCTTCGCGCTCGGGGCGGGCGCTGAGGTCGTGGCGGTCACCCACGAGTGCGACCACCCCGCCGAGGCGCTCCGGCTCCCGCGCCTGACCCGCAGCGTGATTCCCCCCGGTCTGGAGCCGGCCGAGGTCGACGCCCGCGTCCGCGAGGTCACCGGTCGCGGCGACGCGCTCTATGAGCTCGATGAACCGGCCCTGGCGCGGCTCGCGCCCGACCTGATCGTCACCCAGGCCCTGTGCGCCGTCTGCGCCGTCTCCTACGACGACGTACGCACCGTCGCCGGTCGACTGCCGTCGAAGCCGCACGTGATCTCTCTCGATCCGAACACAGTGCCCGAGGTGCTCGACGACCTCGTCCGACTCGGGGACGCGGCCGGCGTCCGCGAGCGCGGCGAGGGCCTGCGCGCGGAGCTCCGGCAGCGGCTCGACCGAGTTCGTGATGCCGTCGCCGGGGAGGCGCGACCGCGCGTGGCCACGGTCCAGTGGCTGGCCCCGCCGTACGCAGGTGGCAACTGGGTGCCGGGAATGGTCGAGATCGCTGGCGGCGAGAGCGTCGCCGGCGAGCCGGGGCGCGACTCGCGGGCGGTCACCTGGGATGAGCTCGCGGCGACCCGGCCGGAGGTGGCGGTGGTGATGCCCTGCGGGCTGTACGCCGAGGAGGCTGCTCAGCAGGCGCTGGACCACCGGGAGGAGCTCGAGGCACTCGGCGCCTCGTCGATCTACGCCGTGGACGCAGCGTCGTCGTTCTCGCGGCCCGGCCCGAGGCTGATCGCTTTACCCGGAACGCGTACCCGCGCCAGAGGCCTTGAGCTTCAGCGACCTCTCCGCGGAAATCGCCTCGACTGTACGAGGCTAGGCGACGGCGAGCGCTCCGGCGACGCTGATTGCGGCGAGCGCCGCCATGCCGATCACCTCGAGCTCGACGGGCCGGCGCGCGCGCTGTTCCGAATAGACGATCAGGAGCGCGCACAGCGCACCGGCGATAAGGCCACCGAAGTGGGCGCCGACGCTGATGTCCCGTACGCCGAGCGTGAAGACGATGTTGATGATGATGTAGAAGCCGATCTGGCTCGCGAGCTGGTCCACACCGCGGTGCCGGGCCACGATGAACGCGGCCGACATCACGCCGAAGACAGCGCCGGACGCACCGAGCGATGGCGTGTGGGGGGTTAGGAGCAGCGCCCCGAACGACCCCGCCAGCAGCGAGACGAAGTAGACCGCGAGAAATCGCGGCGTGCCGATTCCCGGCTCCAGCAGGCTCCCAAGGATGTAGAGCGCGAACATGTTGAATGCGATGTGCACCAGGCCGGCGTGCAGAAACCCCGCGGTGATCAGCCGATACCACTCGCCGTTGGCTACGGCCGGCCCGAAGAGGGAGTAGTGCTGGAAAACCGAGCCCGACGCCTCGAAAGTGAACCCCAATCCGAGCGGCGATCCCGTCGCGACCTCCGCCAAGAAGCCGATCACGTTCAGCGCGATCAGCACGTACGTCGCGGGCGCGCGGCCGAGATGAATCCCGGGCGCCATTCGCGTCACCCGCGTGCGCTGGCGCGCACACTCCGGGCACCGCATGCCGACGGGCGTCACGGTCATGCAGTCCGGGCAGATCGGGCGCCCGCAGTTGGAGCAGTGGACGTTCGTCTCCCGCTTCGGATGCCGGTAGCAGACCTCGGCCATTCGGCGGGTGAGCGTACTTGGTGCCCTGTCCGGGCTAGTCGAGCTTGACGCTCAGGAGCGGCGGGCCGACACGGATCGGTCCGTGCCGGTCAAGATATTCCCGGGGGCAACGAGCGAAGGAGGAACCGAGATGCAACCAGCCAGCCCGGCAAGGCTTTACGCGACCGTGGTCGGAGCCGTCCTGACGATCGCCGGGATCATCGGCTTCTTCTACAGCTCGAGCTTCGGCTCCCCCGGGAGCGTGGACAAAATATTCGGTGTCTTCGCGGTCAACGGCTGGCACAACGTCCTTCACCTCGCTACGGGTCTGCTCGGGCTCGCCGCCGCCGGCTACCTCGCGAGGACCTACGCGCTCACGTTTGGGCTGCTCTACGTCGTCGTCGCCGTATGGGGGTTCATCATCGGCGGCGGGGACTCGATTCTCGGCATAGTCCCGGTCAACACCGCCGACAACGTCCTGCACCTGATCATCGGGGTTCTCGGGCTCGCCGCGGGAGCCGCCAGTCCCGTAGCCGCGAACACACGGCCAGCACCCGCGTGAGTCAGCCCGGCTTCTAGTCGGGACGTACCGAGCGCAGCACGTTCTCGGCCGTCGCGCGGATGCCCGTCGGGCGCCGCCGGCGTCGCATGCTGACGACCATAAGGGCGCCGCCGGCCAGCGTGCCCACGGCAACCGCTGCGACTGGCCGCACCCAGTTGCGCGGGTCGCGGAGCGCC
>VAYL01000115.1:6273-6902 GCA_005884305.1 Actinomycetota bacterium | reverse complement strand
ACCAAATTCTCCGGCGGCTCGATCGGCCGTAGCGCATCGCTCAACAGCGCTTCGAGGCGGGCTTGACTCTCCTCGGTCACCGGCTCACTCCTTCTCCATCTCCTCCTCGAGCTGCTTGATCGCTCGATGCAGGAGCACCTTCGTCGCGCCGTCCGAACGGCCGAGCGCCCGCGCGATCTCGCGATTCGACATGTCGAGCGCGAAGCGCATGATCAGGGCGTCGCGGCGGTCGTCGGAGAGGCGGTCGAGGCGGTCCAGCACCAGGCGCAGTTCCTCGCGTCCCTCGACGATCTGCTCCGTCCCGTGTGGGTGCGAAGGCGGCTCCACGGCGTCGAGCGCGGCCTCGGGGCGGCGCGAGCGGTCGCGGTGGTAGTTCGACGCGAGGTTGTGGGCGATGCGGATCAGCCATGGCCGCAGCGGCCGGCCGTTGGATTCCCGGCGTGCTCGCTCGAAGTGCCGGTAGGCCTGAAGGAAGGCCTGCTCGGTCACGTCCTCGGCGTCGTGATGGTTGCCGACGCGGTAGTACGAATAGGAGTAGACGTCCCGGAGATGCGTCCGGTAAAGCTCCTCGAACGCGCGATCCAGCTCCGCCTTCGAGGCGGTTTCCGCACTCCCCTCGCTCACTGGTC
>VAYL01000115.1:4612-6216 GCA_005884305.1 Actinomycetota bacterium | reverse complement strand
CGACCCACTCGCCCGGATCGATGCTTCCGTCGATCAGCGCGGCCAACCCATCGAGGCCTGGCGCGACGATCCCGGCCCGCGCGACCGACTCGGCGATCAGCGGTACGGAGTCGAGTCCCTCCGACGCCTGCCCGATCTTCGCCGGGATCTGGTCGGCGGGCATCCCCGACCCCAGGAGCTCACCCGCGCGCCGGTTCCGGCTTCCGGGAGCGAGCACGGTTGCAGTCAGGTCGCCAACGCCGGCCAGCCCGGTGAAGGTCTCGAGCTTCGCGCCTCGCGCGAGCGCGTACTCGACGCACTCGCGCCAGATCGTGGCGGCGGCGATCCCGGCCGCGTTCAGGCCATGTGATTCCGCTGCGGCGGCCGCCAGAGCCGCGGCGTTCTTGGCGACGCCGGCCATCTCAACGCCCGCGACATCAGTGTTTCGCTCGCACACGAGCCCGGCGCGGTCGAACACGTCGCCGAGCTGCGCGCGAAGGTCGTCGTCGGTGGTGCCCAGGACGAGCGCCGCCATCCCGGCCGCCGCCTCGCGCGCGTGGGCCGGACCGCCGAGGGAGGCGATCGCGCGAGACCTGATCCGCTCCCGGACGTACTCACTCGGCAACTGGCCGAGCGGCTTGACGAGCCCCTTCGTCAGCATCAGCACGGCCGCCCGCGAGCCGACCCGGTCTCCCAGCCCACCGACCACCGCCGGCAGCGCCGCCGACGGTACGGCGAGCACGACGAGGTCCACCCCGGCGAGCTCGATGTCCGTGGCCCGCCGGACGACCACGTTTTCGGGGATCGGCACGTCCGGCAGGTAGGAGCTGTTCTCGCGTCGCGATGCGATCTCGGCGGCCTTCTCCTCGGAGCGAGTGCCGAGCTGCACCTCGAGGCCGCCGCGCGCGAGGAGGATCGCCATCGCGGTTCCCCAGCTGCCCGCGCCGATCACCGCGGCCTTGCGGAGCGGTGGGAGCCCGCCGAGCCATTCCCACTGGAGCTCGATGTTCGGCCAGATTCGCGACGTGACCGTGGCCGCGAGGGCCGGTGACGGGTTCTCGGTACGAGGGAACCGCATCGGACGGCCGACACGAAGCTTCACCTTGCGGGGGCGGATCCGCCAGCCGCGCCGTACCTGCTCGGAGCCGTGGACGGCGACCGGGACAACGGAGGCGCCGGTCTCCAGCGCCAGCCGCCCGACGCCCCGCTTCGGGGTGGCAAGCGAGCCTGACCGGATCCGCGTGCCCTCCGGAAAGATGCAGATCGTCCCGCCGCGATCGAGGACCATGCGCGCGGTCTCCATCGCCGTCTCGTCGGACTGCCCGCGGCGGATTGGGAACGCGCCGACGCGTGAGAGCAACCAGCCCTGCCAGCGCCGCTCGAAGAGCTCGACCTTCGCGACGTACTGCATCGGCCGCCGCCACGGGAGGGTCACGCCGATGGCGAATGGGTCGAGGAAGCTGCGGTGGTTCGCGGCGACGATCAGGCCGCCCTTGATCCCGCGGAAGTGCTCGCGGCCCGTCCTCGAAAGGCGGAGCCAGATCAGGAACGCGGGCTGGAGGATCGCGCGGGCAACGAGGTACATGAAGCGGTTCACGCCGCGCCGGCGCGCGTAGTCGTGGTAG
>VAYL01000115.1:0-4499 GCA_005884305.1 Actinomycetota bacterium | reverse complement strand
CGCTTGCGCTCCTACCAGGCGTCCTCGAGCAGGCGCCGAAGCTCCTCGGGTCCGGGGGGATTCGGCGTGTTCTCTAACTCGGGGCGCTGGAGGATCGCGCGCCGCGCCGACTCCAGACGGTCCGCGTTCGCGGCGAGGTCACGTAGGCGGCGCGGCCCACCGCCGAGTGACTCGATGCGGCCGCTGATCTCCTCCGCCTCCGCACCGAGCGCGTTGGCAAGCGCCGCGATCTCATCAGGCGCGCGCGGGCGCATCATCTCCATCGTCCGGGGCAGCATGGTGGCGTTCGTCTCCGCATGTAGCGTACCGAGCATCCGAACGAGGGTCTGGCAGACGACATGGTGGAGCGCGAACCCCGCCTCCCCCACCGCGTATCCGGAAAGCAGCGCGCCGAGAGCAAGGCCGACGAGGTCGCGCTCGCCGGGTCGCTGATCCAGGGCGGCCGCGATCAGTTCGGCGCCGCGTAATGCGGCCAGCGACGCGACCGGGTTAGCGGCCGGGACGTACAACGCCTCGGCGCCGTGCGCCAGGGCGTTCATCGCGCTCGCGCGAAGGCGCCGATCGTCGAGCGTCGTCATCTCGAAGGGATCGGCGATCACGAGCGCCGGCCGCACCCGGTGAGGCGCCTGGTCCTCCCGCCCAGCGGGGAGGCGGTGTCCGCTCGTCATCTCCGCGCCCGAGAGCGTGGTTGGGATCGCGCACACCCGCCCGCCCCGAACGGCGGCGATCGCCTTTGCGGTGTCGATCACCCGCCCGCCGCCGAGCGCAACCAGCGTCGGGTTCCGAACCTTGTCGATGATCGCGGTGGCGACATAGGGCACCTCGCCAGGCTCGACCTGGTGGAGAACCTGGGCGCGCGCGGCCAACTCAACCGGGGCCGCGCCGAGGGCGCGGGTCGTCGTCAGAAGCTCGAACCGCTCCCAGATCCCGCCGGCGAGGATCTCGGGCGAATCGGCGAGCGCGCCGGCCCGGAACACGATGGTCCTCTCGGCATCACGCCAGGTGAAGTCGCGCTCGCTCACGGGTTGGATTCTCTTACCCCATGGAGATTCTCGGCCTAACCTTGTGGCGAGCGCCGGAGTAGCTCAGCTGGTAGAGCATTCGCCTTGTAAGCGAAAGGCCCCGGGTTCGATCCCCGGCTCCGGCTTCACCGTCACTCGAGCTGATCGACGAACCGCTCGAGGAGTTCAGTCGCTTCGATCAACTCGCCTCTGCGCAGACGGTCCGGGGCTCCCGCGAAATCCACTCTCGGATCCGCGAAGTCGGCATCGGGCTCACCGATGCCACCCGTCGCGGCCAGCTCGCGGGCCGAGCGCAGCCATGCGATCGGCATCCCGTGGGCAACGACGAGCACTCGCTCGTCCCGCATTGAGGCGAGCGACCAGAACGCGCGGACATAACGACGCAGTGCATCCAGCTGGCTCTCTCCCCCTCCCGGGTTCCGCGCGGCGAGCCCATTGACGGCTAGCCAGCGCCAGCTCCCGCATGACCCGCCGCTCGATCAATCGGCCGGCGAGGGCGATGTCGGCGGTGGCGATCGACCGCTCGAGCTGGCTCGTGATGCAGACGTCGATCTGCTGAGCGGCGAGCCGCCCTCCGAGCTCCGCCGCCTGCGCGCGGCCGCGGGCCGTCAGGCTCGATGGCCGCTTCGGATCCGAGTTGATCGTGCCGGCGACGTTCGGCTCGCTCTCCGCGTGGCGGACGATCAGGAGGTCCATTGCAGCGCGTTCGCGCCGGCGGGTGGAGCCGGTTTAGAACGTCGCTTCGCGCGATGCCAGGTGCAGGCTCACCTTGCGCTTGACGCGCTGCAGGGCGTTGTCGACCGTCTTCGTATCGCACTCGAGCCGCTCGCCGATCGCCTCATATGAGTGACCGTCGAGGTAGAGGCTCAACACGTGGCTCTCGAGCTCCGACAGCACGCTCGACAGACACGAGACGAGGCTCCGAAGCTCCTCGGTTGCGATGACGCGCTCCGACGGATCCTCGCTGCCCGGCCCCGGGAGGACCTCCTCGAGTGTGGTTTCCGACTCCGTGGCGCCGGCCGGCGCCTGCGCGAACGAGACGTACTGGTTCAGGGGGGCATGCTTGTTGCGGCTCGCGGTCTTGACGGCCGTGATGATCTGCCGCGTGATGCAGAGCTCCGCGAAATTGCGGAAGCTCGACTCCCGGTCCGAGCGGAAGTCCCGGATCGCCTTGTACAGGCCCAGGAGCCCTTCCTGAATCAGGTCGTCAGGATCGCCACCCAGCAGGAAATACGACGACGCCTTCAGGCGCACGAATCCGCGGTAGCGCTTGACGATCCGGTCATACGCGTCCGGGCTGCCGCGCTTCGCGAGCGCGACGAGATACGCATCCTCAAGCTCAGGTCGAGCTTCGGGGCGGCGGACTGCGGCTGCGTGCGCAGCGGTCGCGGCAACGGCAACGTCGCGAGTGGGGGTCGGTACGGCCACAGGTTTCCTCCAATCGGATTGGGAACCAGTGGCGCCCGTACCTCCCCTGGGCGCCCTCTCCTGAACGGGTTATCGGCAGGACGAAGCTCGACCTTTAGTTAACCCTTATGTGCGTAACTCTAACCGCCCGGGCGTTCTTCTGTCAACCACCGCGGCCGGCGACGCAAGATCCGTTGCAGATGGCCCTGTCCGTCCGCGGGCGTTGCTAGCGATTTCCGGCCGCGCGCTGGCGTGCAGCCTCGAACAGCAGCACCGCAGCCGCCGCCGAGACATTCAGTGAGCCGACTCGCCCGCGAAGGGGGATCGAGACGAGCAGATCGCAACTCTGCGCAACCCGGCGCCGCAGCCCTCCGCCCTCGCTCCCGAGCACGAGCACCACCTTGCCGGTCAGGTCGGCGCTTGCGTACGGCGTCGGCGCTCCGGACTCTGCGCCGTGGATCCACGCGCCCGCGTCCTTGGCGACCGCGAGCCAGTCTGCCAGGTTGGGTACCCGCGCAACCCGTAGGTGCTCGACGGCGCCGGCGGACGCCTTGGCGGCAGCCGCCGTGACGGCGGCCGAGCGACGCGACGGGATCACGACGCCCGCCGCGCCGACGGCCTCGGCCGATCGGCAGACGGCACCGAGATTTCGTGGGTCCTGGACCTGGTCGAGCGCCACGACGAGCGCGTCCGGATGCTTCAGAAGCTCGCGCGAATCCGCATAGGGATAGGGGTCGACCTCCGCGACGACGCCCTGGTGGTCCGGAGATCCGGCCAGCCGGGTGAGCTCGGGCGTCGGCAGATCGTCCAGCGTCCACACGCGATGCACCCTGCGCCGTCCGCGCTGCGCCTCGGCCACCGGTCGGCGGCCGTAGATCACCTCCTTCCGGGGCCTGTCCCTCGCCACTGGCTAGCCGCCGCGGCGGCGCACGAGGCGCGCCCCCTCCGGCGCGACCCGCACCTCATACCCACGCTCCGTGAGCTCGTCGCGCAGCCGATCTGCGCGCTCGAAGTCGCGCGCGGTCCGCGCCTCCTCCCGCTCGGCCAGCAGTCGCTGCGCCTCGGGATCCGCCTGGTCGGCCGGAGCTAGGAGCGCCTCGAGCCCGAGCAGCGGGAGCATCACCTTGAGGGCCGCGCGAGCGCCAGGAAGCTCGCGCCGGTTGCCCTCGGAGATCAGGTCGAAGAGGACCGCAAACGCGCGCGGCGTGTTGAAGTCGTCGGCGAGCGCGTCGAGGAACCCCTCCCTGGCCGCCGAGACCGCGGCATCCGGCTCCGCGCCGTCCTCATCCGGCAAGTCGAGCACGAAGTTCCGGATCCGCTCGACCCGCGCCCCTGCCTCCTCGAGAGCCCGACCCGAGAACTCGAGCGGCTGCCTGTAATGCCCGGAGACGAGGTATGCGACCACCGCCTCGGGGCCGTAGATGTCGAGCGCCTCGGACAGTTGGAAGATGTTGCCGACCGACTTCGACATCTTCTCGTCGGCCACGCGGACCATTCCGTTGTGCATCCAGAGGCGCGCCAGCGGCACCCCGCGAGCCGCCTCGGTCTGCGCGATCTCGTTCTCGTGATGCGGGAAGATCAGGTCCGCGCCGCCGCTGTGGATGTCGAAGTCGGCGCCGAGCAGCTTCTCCCCCATCGCCGAGCATTCGATGTGCCAACCGGGCCTTCCCTCCCCCCACGGCGAAGGCCACGCGGTGTCCTCATCGGTCTTTCGAGCCTTCCAGAGGGCGAAATCGAGCGAATCCTCCTTCAGGCTTGCCGTCCCCGCCTCCTCGCCCTGGTCCATGTCCTCGGGGTCGCGGTTCGAGAGCTTCCCGTAGTCGGGGAAGCTGCGGACCCGGAAGTAGACGTCCCCCCCGCTCTCGTACGCGTGCCCTGAATCGATGAGTGCCTCGATCAGCTCGATGATCTCGGCGATCGTCTCGGACGCAAGCGGCTCGGCGTCGGGGCGCCCAAGGCCGAGCCGATCCGTGTCGTACCTGTACGACCGCGTCATCTCGTCGGCGAGCTGCTCGGAGCCAACGCCCGCGTCGCGGGCGGCCGCGTAGATCTTGTCGTTGATGTCGGTGA
>VAYL01000268.1:3049-3657 GCA_005884305.1 Actinomycetota bacterium | reverse complement strand
TCGCGCAAGCCGATCGCGGAGTAAGCTTCTTTCACCTGGCCCTGCGGCCAATAATTCTGGCTCCGGAGCGGTCGTACGCCGTACGCGGACAACGCGACGAGGCAACCCACTCTGAGGCAAACGGGATCGACTGCGGGGCCAGTTCGTTTGCGGAGCGAACTTCTAAGAGAAAGAGGAGGCGGCCGTTCCGCAGTCGCTCCTAATGAGCCTCCTCAGCAGTATCGGCCGAAGCTCGGCCACCAAGGATGCAGATTCCCGTGGCGCAAGCCCCGAAACGGAGAGCGCCCAGGGTCGTAGCCCTTACGCAGTTGGGTTCGCGAAGTACATAGTTCCGAGCGTCCTTAACCCCGTCAATGCTTTCCGCTGCGCCGGGCCCGCCCTACTTGCCCTCCTCCGAACGGCGTCGGCAATCCCGCGCGGGCGCCTAGACTGGGCCGCCGCGCCGGCGTAGCTCAGTTGGCCAGAGCACTTCACTCGTAATGAAGGGGTCCCCGGTTCGAATCCGGGCGCCGGCTTGCGTCCATGCAAGCCGCCTGCCCAGATTCTCACCCGTTCGCCTTCCAGGCTCACTCGAATCCGGGCGCCGGCTTGCGTTCAGGGGCAGTTGA
>VAYL01000268.1:940-2964 GCA_005884305.1 Actinomycetota bacterium | reverse complement strand
AGAGGACAGATCGATGGCCAAGGACAACGTCGACGTCGTGCAGGGTGCGTGGGACGCGTTTGCCCGCGGGGATATCGACGGCGCCGTGGAGGTGTTCGCGCCGAATGCCGAGGCCCGGATTTCGGAGTCGCTGCCCTGGGGCGGCACCTACATCGGGCCGGACGGCTTCCGTGACTTCCTCTACAAGATCGACAAGGCGTTCGACCAGTTCAAGGCCACGCCCGACAAAGTGCTCGGGGCCGACGACAACCACGTCGTCGTCGTCGCCAAGACGAGGGGGCGCACCAAGAAGGGCGGCGTGATCGAGGGCAACGCCGTCTGGGTCTACCAGCTGCGGGACGGGCTGATCGCCGACGCGGAGAGCTGGACCGACACCGCCCGCGTCCTCGCGGCGCTGGGTTAGCCGAAGCTGGCACGGCTTTCGGTCGTCGTCGTCACCCACGACCACCGCGAGGCGGTGGGGCAGATGCTGCGCGCGCTGACGGCGGAGCTCGGCGACGAAGACGAGCTGATCGTCGTCGACAACGCCTCGACGGACGGAACGCCCGACGCGGTGCGCGAGGCGGCCCCGGACGCGACCGTGGCCGAGGAGGGGAAGAATCTGGGCTTCGCCGCGGCCTCCAACCGCGGCGCCGCGGTCTCGTCCGGTGACCTCCTCCTGTTCCTGAACCCGGACGCCGTCGTCGCACCGGGATTTCGCGATGAACCGAGGACCGCGGCTGGGCGGCGTGGCAGGGTCTTGTCACCTCGGCTGGCGGACGGGTCGTCAACAGCCGCGGCGGCGCGGTCCACTTTACTGGGATCGCGTGGGCCGGCGGCGCCGGGGAGCCCCTGACCGCTGATGAGCCGGAACCGGCGGAGCCCGGGTTCGCCTCCGGCGCCTGCCTGGCGGTGCCATCCAGGGCGTTCGACGATGCCGGCGGATTCGCCGAGCCATTCTTCCTCTACCACGAGGACGTCGACCTCTCGCTGCGGCTGCGCCTGGCCGGCGGGCGGCTCGGCGTCGAGCGGCGGGCTCGGGTCGACCACGACTACGAGTTCGCCAAGGGGCCGGAGAAGTGGCGCCAGCTGGAGCGCAACCGCTGGGCGACCGTCATCCGGACCTATCCGGGCGCCCTGCTCGCGCTCCTCGCGCCGGCCCTGCTCGCCACCGAGTTCGCGCTCGTCCCCATCTCGCTGGCCGGCGGCTGGGCGGGCAAGAAGCTCCTCTCCTGGATCGACATCGCCCGGTGGCTCCCGCGCCTGCTGCGGGAGCGGCGCCAGATTCAGGCCGGCCGGCAGGTTCCTGCCCGCGAGTTCGCGCGCGCGCTGACGCCAGATCTCGGCGGCGCTGCGCGCCTACTGGTCCGCGGTGCTCGCCCTCTTGCCGGGCTGACGCTCGCCGTTTGAGCCGCTGGCGGGCTCCCCGTTGGAGCTCGCCGCCCGGGCCGCGCGGAGTTCCCCATCCAGGCGCGCCACCTCCTGCGCGAGGATCTTGGTCTCCTCCGACAGCCGCGTCGTGATGACCGAGAAGTGCAGGAGCAGGAGGAACGCGACCGCGAAAGCGGCAAGGAACAGTGCGTTCGCGGCGAGGTCGATCCCGATCGCGTCCGCGGCGAAGCTCAGGAGCTGATTCCAGATCGCGAGCACGATCAGGACCAGGGACACAGTCATCCAGAGCAAGGCGTAGCGCTCGACCAGCCGGCGCCGGCGGACCAGCTCGAGGACGATCCCCAGCATGATCGCGGAGACGATCACCGCAGCGATCCGGACCTTGTTGTCGAGATGGCTGGCGGCGAGCTCCAGCATGGCGCTGACAGTCGGCATCGTCAGCTCCCCCGAGGCGCCGTCCCGGCGCCCGACACAGCCGCTCCCGGCGCGACCGGCTCGCCCTCACTCGTCTCGGGCGGCTTCTCGACCGGCGTGGGCCGCCGCCGAACGAGCCCGATGAACAGGGCGAGCAGGACCTTCGCCATGTAATAGGCGCTCCGCGGATAGTCGATCGAGCTCTTGCCGAATCCTCGGGCGTTCATGCGGACCGGCAC
>VAYL01000268.1:0-849 GCA_005884305.1 Actinomycetota bacterium | reverse complement strand
GGGTCGGTGATCCGCTGGCGGGTGATCGCGGTCAGCACGACCGAGAAGATGAGGTTGCCGACCCGGCGGCCGATCGGCACGCGGTAGCCGGGGTCGCCGCGAAAGCGACTCCCGCAGACCATGTCCGCCTCGTCGCCCGAGGTGTGGAGCTTCGCGAGGAGGTCGTCGATGTGCGCCGGCTTGTGCTGGCCATCGCCGTCGACCTGCGCGGCGACGTCGTAGCCGTTCCGCAGGGCGTACTTGAAGCCGGACTGCATCGCGCCGCCGATGCCGACGTTGAAGGGATGGCGGATGACCATGGCGCCGCTCGCCTCGGCCTCGGCCGCGGTGTTGTCGACCGAGCCGTCGTCGATCACGACGACGTCGAAGTCCGGCGCGTGCCGATGGATGTCGCGGACCACGCGGCCGACCATCCCCTGCTCGTTGTAGGCGGGGACGATCGCGAGCTTGCGGAGCTGGGAGTGGTCACGCACCATGGCGCCGGTAAGCGGCTCCGGGTACGCCCGCCCGGAGGCCGCTGAGCGATCCAGATTAGCGCCAGGGGAGCGCCAGATGGCCGCGTTTGCCTACTGGTGCGCGTGAGCGTGCACGTGCGCCGGCTCGCGGCGCTCGCCGCGAATCGTCAACCAGAGGAGCACGACGAACACCCCGGTCGCGACGATGTTCAGCACCAGCTTGTAGTTGACGGAGATCGTCCCGAAGACGTCGGCGCGGGTCGGCCGCGTGGCCGGGATGAGATCGACGGCGGAAAAGAGCCCATCCACGATGAGAGCCGCGACCACCATCGTCACGAACATGAGCGCGGTGATCCGCAGGGCGAAGGAAAGCCCGTAGTACTTGCGGTAGGCG
>VAYL01000114.1:14748-19629 GCA_005884305.1 Actinomycetota bacterium | reverse complement strand
GGTGTCGGCCAGCTCACCGGGCTCGGAGATCGAGCGCAGGAACGCCCCGATGCGAGGGTCCGCATCCCTGATCTCGAGGATCTCCTCGACGACGGCGCGGTACTCGCGCTCGAGCTCGCGCGTGCGATCGTCGGTGGGGGAGGTGTCCCGATGCTCAGTGACATCGACCCGAAGTCGGCCGTCGGCGCCGGTCGCGGCAGCGCCGGCGACACCCCGGTAGAGGCCCTCGAAGGCGACTGCCTGAAGGCCTCCCGGAAGCTTCATGCGGTCCGCGACCTCCGCCACCGTGCNNNACGGAGCCGAACTCCGCACCGTGGCGGGGGACCAGGAACACGCGATCGGTCTCGCCGGGGTCGATGGCGAGCGTCGCGGTCATGCCCGGGAACACGACCGAGTCCTCGATTGGGATCAGGTGAAGGTTTTCCATGGCTTAGCTCCTACGGTTGTTCTGGGCGGCGACTTTGTCGACGCAGCAGCAAGTGCCGTTGGGCGGCGCAGCCGCCGTAAGGACGTGTATAAGCTATAACGAGTATAGCCAGGAACGGTTATGAGCTATAACTATCTCCTGAAGTGAATCCGACCGCCACCAAGAGCCTGCCCGCGGACGTCGCGGACGCGACGACCGGCGCCGGCTCGGGCCTCTTGATCCTGCGGCTCGCCCGCGCGTCGGCATGGCGGCTGGGCCGCAGCCTCGGCGAGAGCGGCCTCGGATGGGCGGAGTACGCGGTGCTCCATCACCTCAATGCCCAGGGCCCCGTCGCCCAGCGCGAGCTGGCGGCCGCGCTGCGAATTCAGCCGTCGAACATCGTCGCGCTGCTGGACGACCTTCAGCGCCGTGGCTTTCTCCATCGCTCGCCCGATCCGGCGGATCGGCGACGTCATCGAGTTGAGCTGACCCCGCGCGGCCTCGCGGTTCTGGCGCGGGCGACGAAGGCAGCGCGGGCGGCGGAGGCCGACCTCCTTGGCCCGCTCACCGCCGGCGAGCGCCGGCAGCTCCATTCCTACCTGGTCCGCCTGACGTCGCACACGTGCGACCGCGGCGGCTTCGGCTGCTCGTCCCGGTAGCTCAGTCCGCGGGGCGGTAGTAGGAGATCGCGCCGGTCTCCTCGAGATCGCTCTCGAGGATCGCCTCCGCGTCCAGGACGATCTCGATCTGGTCGCTCACCACGCGGCCGCCGCCGGGCAGCTCATCCTGCCAGGAGACCCCGAAGTCGTGGCGGTTCACCCGCGTGCGCCCCTGAAAGCCGGTCCGCCGCAGGATCCCGCGGTTCTCGTCGCCCTCCCAGAACGGTGTCCCCCACTGCCCGAGGTATGAGACATCGAGCGGCACCGTCTGGGTCACCCCGCGAATCGTGACGTCGGCCGTGGCTTTGAACTCGGTGTCGCCGGTTCGCTCCGTGAACCGCCCGCTGAACGTGATCAGCGGATGCGAATCGGTGTCGAAGAAGTCGGCGCTGCGCAGGTGCGCGTCGCGATCGGGCTCGCCGGTCCAGATCTTTGCCGCGTCGATCTCGCCCTCGAACCTCGAGTCCAAGCACGTGTCCCAATCGAACTCGAGCCGGCCGTGGACGTCCTTGAACATGCCGCGCACCCAAGTGACCATCATGTGCATGGCGCGGAACTCGACTTCCGTGTGGCCGGGCTCCAGGATCCAAGTGGTCATGGAACGCGCGCCCTAACCGGGTTCAACGACGAAGGCGACCTCGTCGACGAAGCACCAGGACCAGTCCTCACCGGGCTCCAGCGACGTGACGATCGGATGCTCCTCCGCGGCGGCGTGCTTTGAGGCGTGCCGGTTGGGGGAGGAGTCGCAGCAGCCGACCTTGCCGCAGGTACGGCAGACGCGCAGGTGGACCCAGGTGCCGCCGATGCGCAGGCACTCCTCGCAACCGGCGAACTCCTCCGGAGGATCAACCTGGATCTGGTCGAGGTGAGTGCAGGTGGCCATGTGCCCAGTCTTGCAGGCGTGACAAGTCCCTAGGCTTGACACCAATGAACGGCACCAGCCAGTTTCGGAGCTAAAGCTCCTCATCTCAAACCATTGCCTCGCACCGCCGCCCAGCTCCTCGTCGAATGCCTCGAGGCCGAGGGGGTCGAGCACGTCTTCGGGATCCCCGGCGAGGAGACGCTGGACCTGAACCAGGCCCTGGCGGACTCGGCGATCGAGTTCGTGCCGGTGCGCCACGAGCAGGGCGGCGCCTACATCGCCGACGTATACGGGCGGCTCACCGGGCGCGCCGGCGTCTGCCTCGGAACGCTCGGGCCGGGAGCGACGAATCTCGTGACGGCCGTCGCCGACGCGTTCCTGGATCGCGCGCCGCTGGTGGCCCTCACCGGGCAGGCGGATCTCGAGCGTCAGCACAAGGAGTCTCACCAGCACATCGACGTCGCCGAGATGATGCGGCCGATCACCAAATGGAACGCGCGGCTCTCCGACCCCGAGATCGTCGCCGAGGTGGTTCGGAAGGCGTTCAAGGTGGCCGAGGAGGAGAAGCCGGGCTCCACGCACCTCGAGCTTTGCCCGACGACGCCAGGCCGCTGCCGCGTCGACCGGTGCCCGCTTCGGAGCCGCCCGCCCGCGTGCTGATGGAAGCGGCCCGCATGATCAACGGGGCGGGAAGCGCCGTCTGCCTCGCCGGCAACGGCGTGGTTCGCGCGGGAGCCGCGCCCGCGCTGCGCGAGTTCGCGCGAGCGACCGGGATCCCGGTGGCCGTGACCTTCATGGGGAAGGGTCTCGTGGAAACCGATTCCGACCTTGCACTCGGGGCCGTGGGACTTCAGGCCGGCGACTTCTCGATGGCGGGGTTCGAGGAGGCCGACGTCGTGATCACCGTCGGCTACGACCTGGTGGAGCACTCCCCGGCGCTCTGGAACCCTAACGGCGACAAGCGGATCGTGTGCATCGACTCCCTCCCGGCCGAGATCGACGAGAACTTCATGCCGGAGGTCGAGCTGGTGGGTGACATCTACGCAACCCTCCTGCGCCTCGCGCAGGAGTGCCGGGACTGCCCGTCGAGCGGAGGGTCGCCTCGCCTCCGGCAGGCGGTCGACGGCATTCTCGACGCCGCCTCTACGGCCGACTCATTCCCGGCGCTCCCCCCGCGCGCGTTGCTGGAGATCCGCGAGGCGCTGGGGCGCGAGGACATCCTCGTGTCCGACGTCGGCCTGCACAAGCTCTGGATCGGCCGGGCGTTCCCGGCCTTCGAGCCGAACACGGTGCTCATCGCCAACGGGCTCGCTGGGATGGGATTTGCCGTGCCGGCGGCGATCGCGGCGAAGCTCGTGCATCCCAACCGCAAGGTCGTGGCCGTGTCGGGCGACGGCGGCTTTCTGATGAACAGCCAGGAGCTCGAGACCGCGATGCGGCTGCGGACCGCGTTCGTGAACGTCGTCTGGGAGAACCGCCAGTACGGGTCGATCGTCTGGAAACAAGAGAAGCGTTTCGGCCGTCACTTCGGCACCGACTTCGAGAATCCGGACTTCGTCAAGCTCGCCGAGTCGTTCGGGATGCCCGCGTGGCGGTGCGAGTCGATCGACGACTACGGCGAGCGGCTGCGGGCGGCGCTCGACCTGGACGTGCCCTCGCTGATCGCGCTGCCGATCGACTACTCGGTCGACGTCGCAATCGCGACGGAACTCGGGACCGAGACCACGCGCATCTGATGAGCGTCGCGCCTGCGGTTATGTGCGCCATGTCACATCTGGCACGGGCGACGCGCGGGTAGCGTCCTGGCGAGGAGGATGAGGTGACGCAAGGCTCCCTGCTACCACCGGGCCCGAAGCAGCCGGCGGCGCTGCAGACCATCGCTTGGTGGACGCGCTCGGTGCCGTTCATGGAGCGCACGCGGGCGCGGTTTGGCAAGCGCTTCACGATCCGGCTCCTCGCCGGTCCGCCGTTCGTCATCCACTCGGAGCCCGAGCACCTCAAGGAGATCTTCTCGGGGCCACCCGACGTGCTGCATCCGGGCGAGGGCGCCGGAATCCTCGAGCCCGTCGTCGGCAGCAAGTCGCTGATCCTGCTGGACGAGGCCGAGCACCTGGAGCAGCGAAAGCTCATGCTCCCCGCGTTCCACGGCGAGAAGATGCAGGGGCTCTCCAGCCTGATGGCCGATGTCGCCGAGCGCGAGGTGGCCAGCTGGCCGACCGGCGAGCGCTCCGCGCTCCACCCGCGCATGCAGCACCTCACCCTCGAGATCATCCTCCGGACCGTCTTCGGGCTGGATCCGGGCCAGCGACTCGACGAGCTGCGCGACCTCCTCACCGGGATCCTCGAGTTCAGCACCAAGCCGGCGTCGGTCATGCCCGTGCTCCAGCGCGGCTACTGTGGGTGCGGTTCGCTGAGATGCGCGAGCGCGCGGACGGGCTGATCTACGAGCTGATCGAGGAACGGCGCGACGGCGGGGAGGAGCGCGACGACATCCTGGCGATGCTCCTCGCCGCGCGTCACGACGACGGCTCACCGATGAGCGACAAGGAGCTCCGCGACGAGCTGATGACCCTCCTCACCGCGGGCCACGAGACGACCGCGTCGGAGCTCGCCTGGGCATCCGAGCGCCTCGTACGCGAGCCGCGCGTGCTGGATCGCCTGGTGGCCGAGGTGGATGCGGACGGCGAAGACGCCTACCTCACCGCAACGATCCAGGAGACCTTGCGGCGGCGGCCGGTTCTGCCGAACGCCGAGCCACGGCTCGTGAACAAGCCGGTCGAGGTCGGCGGGTGGCACTACGAGCCCGGCGTCTGCCTGATCGCCAACGCCTATCTCGTCCATCACGACCCCGACATCTATCCCGACCCCTACGCGTTCCGCCCCGAGCGGTTCCTGGAGGAAGCGCCGGCCACCTATACCTGGATCCCCTTCGGCGGCGGGCGCCGCCGCTGCAT
>VAYL01000114.1:14042-14590 GCA_005884305.1 Actinomycetota bacterium | reverse complement strand
CCGGTCCGGGCACCGTCGTCGGGCCACCGCGAGCCCGCCGCTGTGACTGGCGCCTAGGACAGCGGTTCGACTTACCATTGGTCCCGACCATGACGAGGTGGTCGCAGACCGGAGGGACTGCAGTGAATCTCGACTCGCTGCGCTTGGAGCCTGGCAGCCATCGCTCCCCGCGCGACGGCGTCTGCCTGCTCGAGCTCACGTCGATCCTCGCCAAGGAGGAGTTCTCCGATCGACCGCGCCGCGTGTGCAAGGCCATCGCCGCGTTCCTCCGCAGCTGGAACGACCGCTCGAGCCACGCCGAGCGCCAGCGGTTGCGTCCCTATGCGAGCCGCGTCATCGGGTCACGCTCGCGCGGATCCGTGACCCGCCGCCGCCGCGACATTTGCCTGATCTGGGCCGGTGTCAATCTCAGCGGCCGTCCGCTCTCGCGCGCCATCCGGCGGTTCGGCGCGCGGCTGCGAATCCTGGTGCGGTGCGGAATCCGCCCGGCGCTGCGACTGAACGAGGGCGCGGGAGAGCTCGCCGCGCGGACCGTGTTCGCGCGCTAC
>VAYL01000114.1:10315-14020 GCA_005884305.1 Actinomycetota bacterium | reverse complement strand
GAGGTTGGGATCGAGCTCGAGCGGGAGCCGGGATCGCCCGGCGACACACTCGCGCGCGCAGTCGTTGAGCGAGCGCTGCGCCATCCCACCCCGTTACCGCCTGTTGCGGAGTCGAGCAACGGAAACGGAAACGGGCACCGACGGAAGGCCCCGGAGCGGGCAGCGACGATCGACCGCTAGAACCCTCGGCGCTCCCTGGCGTGGTTCAGCGCGCGACGCAGGTACGGGTTTCCGCCCCGGGCCGCCAGCTCGCTCGCGACGCGAATGCTGCGGATGAGGAACAGGAGGCTGAGGATGGCGACGACCACCGTCACCGCGGCAACCTGAGCCGGCGGGATGCTCGCGACGACTACGAAGAAGACGTACATGACAATCGCCCCGAGCACGCAGAGCCAAACCGGCAGCGCGAGCCTCCCTAGGACTCTCATGGCACAGGCAGGGTAACTCTCGAGGGGCCCCTCTGCGCCTGGATCCCGGGCCGCCCTCTTAGAGTGCCGCGGATGCGAACGGCCCGCGGAGTGACCGCGCGCGAGCTTGGCCTCCTGATCGTGGGGGCGTGCCTGGTCTCGATCGTCATGCACTGGCCCCTGATCCTGCACCTGGGGGACGACATTCCCAGGGACCTCGGGGACCCGCTGGCGCAGGCCTACCAGATCGCGTGGGACGGGCACGCGCTGATCCACCAGCCGCTCCACTTCTTCGACGCCAACCAGTTCTGGCCGTTCGGCGACAGCCTGGCGTTCTCGGACGCGCTGATCGGTTACGCGCCCGCCGCGGTGTTCGGCACGGGGCCTCACGCGGCCGTCGTCAGGTATGACCTCATGTTCCTGTTCGCCTACGCGCTCGCGTTCGCGGGCGCCTACCTGCTGGGCCGGGAGCTGGGCCTCGGCCCCGGGGCCGCCGCCGTGGTGGGCGCGGCGTACGCGTTCGCCCCGTTCCGCCTCGAGCAGGACGGCCATATGCAGGTCATCTCGAGCGGCGGAGTCCCGCTTGCGCTCGCGCTTGGCATCCGCGGGTACAGGAGGCAGCGACCGTGGTGGGTCATCGTGGCGTGGGTCATCGCGACGTGGCAGCTCTTGCTTGGCTTCACGCTGGGCCTGCCGCTCGCGTACCTCCTTGTCGCTCTCTACCTGACGGGTGCGATCGTGTGGTGGCGCCGGGGACGGCTGCCGATCCCGCGTGGCCTCGCTGTCGCCACCGTGGTCGGGGCGCTGCTCTTCATCGGCACTGGGATCGCGCTCAGCCGCCCCTACCTGCACGTGGCGGACGCGCACCCGAACGCCCGCCGGACCCCCGAGGACGTGGAGGAGTTTGCTGCACCGCCCTGGGCGTATCTCGTGGCGCCCGAGGAGAACTTCGTCTGGGGGGACGCGACCAAGCCGATCCGCGACTCGCTCGGAAACGTCCCGGAAGAGACGCTCTTTCCCGGGCTGGCGATCCTGGTGCTCGCGATCGCCGGACTCGGCTCGAGCGTCTTTCCGCGGTGGCTTCGGGTGGCACTCGGAGTCGCGATCGCCGTCCTGGCCGTGCTCGCGATGGGCTTCCACGGCTCGGGCATCGTCGCGTACCTGTGGCCTTACCGCTGGGTGTACGAGGTCTTGCCCGGCTGGCAGGCGATCCGCGTGCCCGGCCGCCTGGACACGTTCACCGCGCTGGGCCTCGCACTGCTCGCCGGTGCCGGCTTGGAGCGGCTGCTCGCTTGGATCCGAACACGAGGCGGTGCGATCGCCTGGCGCGGCGGCGCGGCGCTCGCCGCCGCTTGCGTGCTCGTGGTCCTGATCGAGGGCCGGGGCCTGCCGTTCGATCCGTTCGACACTCAGGCCCAGCCGACGCTCAGGCCCGCGCCGCGGTCGGTCGCCTCGGTCCCGGCTCCTCAGCTTCACCTTCCAGCCGAGCGGCCAAGCGACAACCGCCGCTACGTCCTGTGGTCCACCGATGACTTTCCGAAGATCGTCAACGGGCGCTCGAGCCTGAATCCCGCCTGGACGGCGCGACTCATCCACCGCGAGCGGAATTTCCCCGACCGCGCGAGCGTCCGGCGCCTCGAGCGGCTGGGGGTGCGGAGCGTCGTCCTGCACACGACGCGGGTGAAGCACACGCCCTGGGAGGACGCGGCCGAGAAGCCGGTGTCGAATCTTCCCCTGACCCGGTACCGCGAGGGCGACCTCACGATCTACGTGCTTCGCGGCACCCGCTGAGCCTCGCGGCTCACTGGGTCGGGGAGGGGGCCAGAAGCGGCTCGAGTCGCTCCTCGCTTCGCTCACGGGCGCGAAGCGCGAGGAGCGTCGCGGCTGAAATCGCGGCCGAGCCCCAGATCAGCGCGAGCGCGGGCGTGCCGTGCGACAGCGGCGTGTTCGGGTCGCCGGCCACCGTCGGCCCGAATGTCGAAATCACTGCCCACGCGGGGATCGCGATCGCCGCGATACGGATATCCGCCAACCGGATTCGAGGGGTCGCCCGCGCCGCGAATGCGACGGCTGCCGCGATCGCGGCGAACACGGGCAGCGCGGCCAGCCAGCCGTTGCGCACCCCGACCGCGGTCAGCACGGTGTGCTCGAGGATGCTGTCGCCCAGGTCGCTTGCCCAGGTCCCGGTGCCGTTCATACCGAGAAGGGGGTACGTCATCGAGGCCGCGAGCATGAAGATCGCCGAGGGGATCGCCATCGAGAGCGTCAACGCGGGCATCCGCCGGTACGCCGCCGCGAGCCCGACCGCCAGGAATGGAAGCGCCGGCGTCATGAACCTCGGCCCGGGCGTCCCGCCGCCGAACGGGAGCCAGTAGCCGGAGTTGTAGATGAAGTACACGGCGACGACGGCGAGGATCACGTTCGCCTCCGCTCGCCAGCGGCCATGGCGCGTCAGGAACGCGCCGGCCACCGCCACGGCGAGCACCGGCGTCAGCGTGAGGAAGCCGCGGCTCGCGACAAGCAGGTCGAACGCGGCCTCGGGACGCGGCAGTCCGATCCCGAAGAACCCCGGATCGTTCAATCCCAGCACCGCATGGCCCGAATAGCCCTGGAACGCCACCGCTGAGGCGTACGCGAAGTGGAACGGGGAGCCGAGCGCCCACGCGTTGAACGCGAGCGCCGGCGCCGCGCCGATGATCGCGCCCACCCCGTATGCGACCGCTCGGGGCAGTCGAGGGGCGTTGCGCGCGAGCGCGTAGACGAACAGGATCGCGCCGAGGAGGCCAAGGGGATACTCGAACGTCACCGCCAGCCCGGCGACCAGCCCGGCGGCGGCCACGGCTATCAGTCGCGGCGGCCCCTGCCGCTCTCGGAACAGGATCGCGAACGCGGCGAAGCCCAGCGTTGCCGAAGCGACATGCGAGAAGAACTCGGCCGCGAAGGTCATGACGATCGTCCCGAGGCCCAGTGTGATCGCCGCCGCCGTCCCAAACCCCGGCTCGATCCGCTCGGCAGCCCAGCGCACCAGCAGGAGGAGCAGTACAGCCGGGATCACCGACCCGAGCAGCGTCAGGGCCCACACCATGGCCGTCTCGTCCTCGACCTGGCCCTCCACGCGCATCGCCCGGTGGGGGTCGTAGCCGTACTGGAGGACGTAGGGGTAGGAGCGACCGGGCGGCGTCCACCGCGGATGGTCCGCCTTGGCGGCGTTATCGGCGGCGTCCCTCGAGACCGACCACGCGCCGGCGGCGTCGAGCGCCATGTACTCCGGGAGCGTCAGCAGCGGCAGTCCCGGCGC
>VAYL01000114.1:7541-10075 GCA_005884305.1 Actinomycetota bacterium | reverse complement strand
GACTTTGTCGCCGCAGCAGCGGGTGTGTGAGTGAGGGGCTTAGCCCCGAAACTGGCTGGTGCCGTTAGGGGAGTTGTTAGGCGGCGAAGCCGCCGTCCGTGATTCGACGTCTGGGTGCGCGGCACAGCGCCATCGTCCACGGCAGCGGCGAGCGGACCTCGATCACCTCCAGGTGGCGCTCCAGGAACGCGAGGAAGGCGCGCCGGGACCAGTGATTGAGATGCCCGGGCGTGTTGCCGAGGTCAGGGAGGTACTTCAGCCGCGCGACGTTGAGCACGCGCCAGAGCGGCTCGCGCGGAACGCTCACGATCGCCCACGGGTTGGCGAGTCGCGCGACCACCTCGAGGCCGGCGTGGGGATCGCGAAGGTGCTCCAGGACCTCGCAGCAGACGACGAGCTCGGCTGCGTCCGTCGCCGGATCGAGCTCCTCGACCGGTGCGGCTCGAAACGCGACCTCCATACCCGCAGCCTCCGCGCGACGCCGGGCCTCCGCGATCACCTCCGGAGAGGCGTCGGTTCCGCGAACTCGTAGCCCTCGCGCGGCGAGCCGTTGCGCGAGCTCGCCCTCGCCGCAGCCCACCTCGTGAACATCCTCGGCACCCGTCCGATCGGCCAGCTCGATGAGCTGCCGGACGAAGCCGCCGACCATCCGGCGCTCGATCGGGTTCGTCGTGCGGTACTTGTCGTAGACGTTGCCGCCGGCCTGCGCCAGCTCCGGCGCCGCGCTGCTCAGACGCCGACCTCGCTTCGATCCCGGCCCAGGGCGCGCCCCCGTCGCGCGTGTCCCTCGGCGGTGGCGTGGTCCGCCGCCTCGCTACCCGGCTCGTAATGCGAGGGCTCGATACCCGCCTCGAGCTCGAGCCGGCGCACGCGCTCGAACGTCCGCTGCGCGATCACGCGCTGGCCGGCGAGGGCGTCGCCCACCACGCCCAGCCCGAACATCTGTACCGCGGTCAGGGCCAGGATCGCGCCCAGGATCAGCGACTGGATGTGGCCGGTGGTGTCGCCGTTGATGATCCAGTCGAGCAGGAACGGGCTAAACGCTGCGAGCGCGAAGATCGCGAACATGATCGCCACGACGGTGAAGACGCGGAGCGGCTCGTAGAGCACGTAGGTCCGGAACACCGCGAGCGCGTTTCGCCGCACGTAGCGCGCCGTTGAATCGACCAGGCGCGAATCGCGGGTCTTGGGATTGCTGGCGATCGGGACGTGCTCGATCGCGACCAGCATCTTGCCAGCCTGGATCACGCTCTCGAGCGTGTAGGTGTAGTTGGACACGACGACGAGTTGGAGCGCAGCCTCGCGGTTGTAGGCGCGGAAGCCGGAGGTGGTATCGGGGATGTCCGTTCCCGACGCGCGGCGGACCACCCAGCTCCCCAGCCGCTGGAGGAGCTTCTTGGACGCCGAGAAGTGCTCGACGTCCTTCACCTGGCGATCGCCGACGACCATGTCGGCGCGTCCCTCGAGAATCGGATCCACGAGGCTCGGGATATCGCTCGCCTCATACTGGTGGTCGGCGTCCGTGTTCACGATGACGTCGGCGCCAAGCTTGAGGCTGGCGTCGAGCCCGGCCTGGAACGCGGCCGCCAGGCCCTTGTTGTTCGTGAGCCGGACGATGTGATCGACGCCGTTCTCCCGCGCGATGTCGACGGTGCGGTCGGTCGAGCCGTCGTCGATCACGAGCCACTCGACAGCGTCGAATCCCGGCATGGCCCGCGGCAGCTCCGCGAGTACCCGCGGCAGGGTCGTCTCCTCATTCAGGCACGGAATCTGGATCACCAGCTTCATGCCCAGGCCATGGTAAGGGGCCGAGGGCATCGAACTGCGCAGGCCGCGCCCGGCGCCGGTTAGGTTGCGGACCGCACATGGAGGCCGCAGCCCAGATCCTGGCAGGGGTCTCGTTGCCCCTCGTCCAGGGGAGCGATCTCCTCAGGGCGATCACGATCCCGCTCTTCACGGCCGCGATCGGCTACGTGATCAACTGGACGGGCGTCTGGATGCTGTTCTATCCGGTGCGGTTCGCGGGATTTCGCCTGCCGGGACTCGCCCCGCTGGTGACGCTGCTGCCCCGGCGTGTGCAGCAGGTGCCGGGCTTCATGCACGGCGCTGTCGGCTGGCAGGGGATCATTCCCTCGCGCGCCGCGAAGATGGGCTCGATCGCGGTGGACAAGGGGATCGCGAAACTGGGCAGCCCGAGCGAGTTCTACCGCCAGCTCGACCCGGAGCGGATCGCGGAGCACATCCTCGCCACCTCGAGGGGCGACATTCGCGACGTCGTCGAACGCATCATGCGCCGCGAGCACGGCAGCCTCTGGGACGACCTACCGCCGCGGGCGCGCGAGGTCGTGCACTCCCGGGTTCAGGAGCAGCTGCCCCAGATCGTCCGCGAAGTCACGGAGGAGATCGGCAACAACATCGACCAGCTTCTCGATGTGAAGCTGATGGTGATCCGCCAGATGGAGGAGCGCCCGGAGCTCGCGAACCGGGTTTTCCGCGACGTCGGCGAGCGCGAGCTGCGGCTGATCGTGAACCTG
>VAYL01000114.1:4621-7525 GCA_005884305.1 Actinomycetota bacterium | reverse complement strand
TTCCTGCTGCCGTACTGGTGGGTCCTGCCCGTTTGCGGCGTCGTGGTCGGCTGGGTGACCAATCTGCTGGCGATCTACATGATCTTCGAGCCGGTCGAGCCCCGCCGCCTGGGGCCGATCCTCCTGCACGGGCTGTTCCTGCGCCGCCAGCGCGAGGTGGCCGACACGTATGCGGGCATCATCGCCGCTGACATCGTCACGATCGGAAACATCGGCCAGCAGCTCCTGCGCGGACCGCGCTCGGACCGCACCCGCCGGCTGCTGGAGTCGTCGCTGCGGCCGGCGGTGGACCGCGCCGCGGGTGGGACCGTCACCCGCGAGGCGGTTCGGCTCGCGGTCGGGGCGCGCCAGTACGAGACCATTCGCGAATCCGTGGCAACCGAGGCCGCCCGTTACACGATGACCCCGCTGAAGGACCCCGAGTTCAACCGCCGCCAGGGCGAGCGGGTGGAGGAGCTGCTCAGCGGCCGAATGCGCGAGATGTCCTATCCGGACTTCGTCGAGCTCCTGCGCTCGGCGATCCGCCAGGACGAGTGGCTGCTGTACCTGCATGGCGCCGTCCTCGGATTCGGCGCCGGGCTGGTCCACCTCGCGATCTTCGGGGTCTGAAGTGGCATCGGGCGAGCATGAGCGAGGCGGGTCGCTCGCGGGGCTGCCGGGGCTCGCCCGGATCGCGGCGTCGGCCTGGTGGCACGCCGCGGAGCGGGGGGCGGGATTGACGCTTGGCCTCGGCTCGCGCGTCGTCAGTAGGGCGCTCGGAAGCTCGCCGGCCTCAGCGGATCACGAGCCGCACGCGGCTCGCCCGGAGCGCCGGCGCGATCCCGAGGCGAGCCGCGCGACCCTACGCGAGCGTGGGGAGGAGCTCCTCACGCGGTCGGCAGACGTGAGCCTGGACGAGGAGCTCCATCCGGCTTACGCGCGAATCCTGGACAACCTCTCACCCGACGAGGCCCGGATTCTTCGCCTGTTCGCGACCAAGGGACCGCAACCGGCGATCGACGTGCGGCGCGGGCTGCCGCTGGTGTCCGAGCTGGTAGCGCCGGGACTCAACATGATCGGCGCGGAGGCTGGGTGCCGCCATCCGGACCGAGTGCCCCCCTACCTCGACAACCTGAACCGGCTCGGGCTGATCTGGTTCTCGCGCGAGACCCTGCGCGACATCAACCGCTACCAGGTCCTCGAGGCCCAGCCCGAGACGGTGGAGGCGATGCGCGAGGCCGGCCGAACGGCCCGAACCGTGCGCCGCAGCATTCACCTGACTCCGTTCGGCACCGACTTCTGCGAGGTGAGCTTGCCGCTCGACGCGCCCGACGCCTCGACCCAGCCGGGCGGTTAGTCCGATAGCTCGACCCGCTCGATCACCTGCGGCTCGAGCGGCCGGTCGCTGGGACCGGTCGGCGTGCCTTCGATCGCGTCGATCGCGTCCATCCCGTCGACCACCTCGCCGAAGACCGTGTGCTTGCCGTCCAGCCACGGCGCCGCCTCACTGGTGACGATGAAGAACTGCGAGCCGTTGGTGTTGGGCCCGGCGTTCGCCATCGCGAGCGCGCCACGGACGATCTTGTGCTCGTTGATCTCGTCGTCGAACGTGTAGCCCGGGCCGCCCGTGCCGGTGCCCTCCGGGCAGCCGCCCTGGATCATGAAGTCGGGGATCACGCGGTGAAAGATCAGCCCGTCGTAGAACCCATCGCCGGCGAGCTTGCGGAAGTTCTCAACCGTCTTCGGCGCGTCGTCGTCGAAGAGCTCAAGCGTGACGCGGCCCGCGTTGGTGTGGAGGGTCGCCTGGGACATCGCGCGCCACTCTAGACATTCGGCCCCATCCACGGCGGCGGCCCGGGCAGGTGAGGGTAGCGGTCAAGCGGGACTCGTCGAGTGAGTGATTGACAGCAAATATTCCGGTGAACCACACACTCGATCGGCGAACCGCGTCGAGTGAGTGATTGGGCTCCATATAGGTACCCAATCATTCACTCGATCCGTTGCGCGCGAGCTGGAGGGTCCATGCCGCCCCTACGTGCCCCGAGTGACGCCACCCGACGGGGGCCAGCCCGCGATTTCACAAGGGCTTCACGCGAACCGTCGCGCGGCCGCGGACCGGCGCTTATTCTCTCCGGCATGAGGGACCGCGAAGTGTGCGCATGACGCGTCGCGCGCAGGGGGTCGTGGTGGCGCTGGCGGTGATCCTCGGGATCGCGCTGGTCTCGGGCGGGGTCGTGGTTCTCGCCGGCTCGGGATCGAGCGGCGTGATGAAGCCGGCCGGAAGGATGATCGTCGGCACGAACGGCCCGGACAAGCTGGTCGGTACCAACCGCCCCGATGTGATCGAGGGACGCGGTGGTGCCGACCTCATCCGCGGCCGGGGCGGCAAGGACATCCTGAAGGGAGAGGCAGGGCGCGACGAGATCGTGGGAGGCAAAGGGTTTGACCGCATTTCCGCCGGCGGCGCGCGCGACCGGATAAGAGCAAGGGATCAGGAACCGGACACGATCGATTGCGGGCCGGGCTTCGGTGCCGCGTTCCTCGATCGCAACGAGGACGGGGTCTATGACTGCAAGCCCCTGCGCATCCCAAAGCCCTCCCAGGAGAGGTCACGCAAGTGACCGAGCCCGAGCGTCGCGAGCACGACATGTCCGACGATCAGATGGGCCGGCGTGAGTTCCTCACGCGGAGCGCCGGCCTTGCGGGGCTGGCCGGGCTGGCGACGGTGCTGCCGGCGGAGACGCTCATCTCCGAGGCCGCGAAGGTGCAGACGAGCGCAGCGCTGCCCAGCCCGCGCAACATTCCCATCGACACCTTCGTGGTCCTAATGATGGAAAACCGGTCGTTCGACCACTACCTAGGGTGGTTCCCGGGCGCGGACGGCAGGAACAAGGGCCTCAGCTACCCGGACAAGCATGGCAAGCG
>VAYL01000114.1:1346-4598 GCA_005884305.1 Actinomycetota bacterium | reverse complement strand
CGACTTCCAGGGCTGCGGCTTTCAGGATCCCGACCACAGCTTCGAGGGCGGCCGCACCGAGTACGGCCACGGCACGCTCGACGGCTTCTACATCGCGAACGACGAGTACGCGATCGGCTACTACGGGCAGAAGGACCTTCCCTTCCTGCCGCACGCTGCTAAGGCCTTCACGCTGTACGACCGCTACTTCTGCTCGCTGCTCGGACCCACGTTCCCGAATCGCCACTACATGTGGGGCGCCCAGTCGGGCGGCCAGACCACGAACGTCATCCCGACGGGCAGCGCAGGCGACCAATGGGAGACGATCTTCGACCGGGCGACGGCGAACGGCCTCAGCGCCCGCTACTACTTCTTCGACCAGCCGTTCGGGGCGCTCTACGGCAGCCGTGCCGCCCCGTGGCTCCGGCGCACCGAGGATTTCCTGTCCGACTGCCAAGCGGGCACGCTGCCGAACATCGCGTTCGTCGACCCACCGTTCGCGGACGGCAGCGGCGGGGACGGCCTCTCCGGCGACGAGCACCCTCACGGCGACATCCGGATCGGCCAGGCGTTCATGTCCCGGATCACCCACGCCTTCTTGAACTCGCCCCAATTCCGCCGGGGTGCGATGTTCATCAACTACGACGAGTGGGGAGGGTTCTTCGACCACGTGAGCCCGCGGTTCGTCCCCGACGGCCGCCAGAACCCGGATCTGGCGAAGACGTTCGGGATCACGGGCTTTCGCATTCCGGGCGTCGCGATCTCGCCGTACGTGCGCCGCGGGCACGTCAGCCACACCACCGTCACCCACGAGTCGATCCTGAAGCTCATCTCGTATCGGTTCGGCCTCGGGTTCCTGAACATGCGCCACCGCTACGCCTCGCAGATCGGGCGCACCTTCGACTGGGGCAAGCCCAACTTCGACGTTCCCGACCTGCCCAGCCCGGGGCCGCCCGTGACCACCCCGTGCTCGCTTCAGGCCTCGTCGAGCTCGAGGCGCGAGGCGCGTACGGAGGCGAACGCGGAGGAGCGCGAGGGCCCGAGCATCGGCTCCCCCGAGTTTCGGCGCTATCTCGACCGGCTCGGCTACGACTTCGAGCCCTCGAGCGCCGTCACCGTGTTCGGCAACACCCCCGAGGCCCGGGCTCTCGATGCCATGTGGAAGCAGAGGCTCCCCGGATGAGACGGCGCATCTGCGCGCTGATCGCAACGGCCGCGGCGCTATGGGCGCTCGGCGTCGCTCCGAGCGGCGCTGCGGCGGTGCCCTACGTCAAGCACGTCTTCATCGTGACGCTCGAAAACGAGGACGCATCATCCACTTTCGGCAAGAAGAGCAAGGCCCCCTACCTCGCGCACACGCTCAAGCAGCGCGGTGCGTTCGTCCCCAACTACTACGGCATCGCGCACAACTCGCTCACGAACTACGTCGCGCTGGTCAGCGGCCAGTCCCCGAACATCCAGACGCAGGCCGATTGCCAGGTCTACAACGACTTCGCCCCCGGGACGCCCACGTCCGATGGCCAATACATCGGCACCGGCTGCGTCTACCCGGTCGGCACCCTCACCCTGGCGAACCAGCTCCAGGACAACGGGTACCGCTGGAAGGGCTACATGGAGGACGAGAACGCCGCGGCGCCCAAGGGCAAGCAGTTTCCCTGCCGGCATCCGGCCATCGGCCAGCGCGATCCGTGGCAGAACGCGGAGAAGGGGGACCAGTACGCGACGCGCCACAACCCGTTTGTCTACTTCCACTCGATCATCAACTTCAGGACCTGCAAGCGCCACGACGTCGGCTACTCGCACCTGCGCAAGGACCTTCGCCATCGCCGTACGACGCCGAACTACGCCTTCATCACACCGAACCTTTGCCACGACGGTCACGACGAGCCCTGCGTGACGGGCGCCCCGGGCGGCCTTGTTTCGGTCAATCGCTGGCTGAAGGCGCAGATGCCGAGGATTCTGCGCTCGCCGGGATTCAAGGATCGCGGACTTCTGATCCTGACGTTTGACGAGGCCGAGGCGACCGGGTCCGATGCCGACTCGTCCGCGTGCTGCAACGAGCAGCCGGGACCGAACGTGATCCCCCCCGACACCCCCGGTGCGCTCACCCCGGGGCCGGGCGGCGGGCGTGTCGGCGCCGTGATGATCTCACCGTGCATCAAGCCCGGCACGGTGACGCACCATCCCTACAACCACTACTCGCTGCTCCGCTCGATCGAGCGGAACTTCGGACTTCCGTACCTGGGCTATGCGGCGCAGCGTGGTCTGCGGCCAATCGGCGCCGACGTCCTCAACCGCCCGAGCTGCGGTCGGTAATCTGGTGCCCCACGGGCCACGTGGTTGAGCAGGCGCCCCAGGGTCCGCCGTCCCTTTGAACCCCGTGGACCCCATCACGATAGAAGTGCGCCTGGATCTTCCAAGCGAGCCCGCGAGCGTCGCCAAGGCGCGAAACGCCGTGGCCGCACTGGCCGATCGCTTCGGAGTCGCGGTGGACGACGTCAAGATCGCCGTGAGCGAGGCCGTTGGGAACGCGATCGTGCACGCCTACCGAGGCCGCAAGCCCGGGGTGATCCGAGTGTTCGCCCGCGAGCACCGGGGACGCCTGCTGGTCACGGTTACCGACGACGGCACGGGCATGGCGCCCAATCCGGAGAGCCAGGGATTGCGGCTCGGCATCCCGCTCATCACCAGGGTTTGCGACGACGTGCGCTTCACCTCCACAGACGACGGAACCAACGTCTCGATGAGCTTCGCCGCGCTGGCTCCCTCGGCCGCCGCGGGCTGAGCGCGCTCAGCCCTGTGCTGGCCCGAGCGACTCGACGCTGAGCGCCGGATAGATGTTCACGTAGTAGCGGGCCTCGGGGTCGGCGCGCGGCCCCGCGGCCATCCCGCGGGTGGTGATCCCGGGTTTGGCCTGCTGGCGGCCGTCGTAGTCCATGAACCGACCGTTCCCGTCCACCCGCCGGTTGCCGAATGCACGGATTCCCAGAAGCGCCACGATCTTCCCGGTGTCGCGCGAGAGGCTGCGGGTGCCGGGCTTCGCCAGCCAGATCGCGACGGCGTGCTCTTGGGCGCCGCTCGTCCCCGTGCGCTCTGGGGTCCGTGCGGTGGTGCCGTCGCGGTAGAGGTAGCGGCCGAGGCGCACCTGGGCGACGGGGTCGGGACGCTGTTCCACGAGATGCGTGAGGTTGGCGGCGACGAGGTTGGAGGCCGTCGGGCCGGCGCCCTCGGTCTCGAGCTTGTGCTGATGCCCCTTCGGGTCGTGGTCGTTGA
>VAYL01000114.1:682-1294 GCA_005884305.1 Actinomycetota bacterium | reverse complement strand
ACCGGGCAGGCTCGAGAACGCCCATGCCGGCTCCTCGTAGCCGATCATGTCGTCGGCCAGCCCGATCTGGAGGCGGTTCTGCGCGTACCCATGCCAGGTCGGCAGCGGCGGATTCGGGCGCTCGGGGCATCCGGCATCGTCGATCCCCCACGGGCCGCCGACCATCAGCGCCGGGAACGCCTCGCCGGGGTTCGCGAGGAACTGCAGATCGGGGCCGACGTCGATTGTCGCGACCGAAGTCTTCAGGTCGCGGCCGGTGCGGCCGGTCGGCACGCCGTGGGTGTAGAGCTGCCGCTTGCCGAATAGCCCAGCGGCAGCCGCCGCCTTGAAGAGGTTGTTCTCCAGTGGAGCGAAGAAAACATCGCGCTGGGACCGCACGCTCCCGGGGCCGAGCTCGTGCGCCCCGCGCACGCTGCCCGCCGTTGCGCGGGCGAGTGCCTCCCCCGTGGCCTGGGCCTGCGAGTAGCAGGCCTGTGGATCCTCGGGGCAACCGACGGGCGGGACGGTGGTCGGGTCCTCCTCGGAGCCGTTGTCACCTACCATGAACATCGCCATCCCGCCGACCTTGCGCTGGAGCTCGCGATGGAAGTAGCCGGGCCAGTCGGATGAGAT
>VAYL01000114.1:0-612 GCA_005884305.1 Actinomycetota bacterium | reverse complement strand
GTCCGCGCCTGGAGGACGCGCGCCTTCGGATCCACAGCCGCCGGCGAGCCGTCATCGGCAGTCGTCGGGAAGTTCTTGGAGAGGTCCACGCTGACCCGCGAGGGCATGGTCGGCAGCGCATCGCCCGCCTCGTTGACGCGGAAGTGGCTGGTCCACAGCGTCGCCGGGCGGCGATTGTCGTAGGCGCGCGCTGCCGCCAGCGCAACCTGATGCTCCAGAAAGGTCATGTAGTAGTCGTCGATGCCCGAGTTCTCACCGACGGCCCCACCGACGGCCGGGAGGTCGTTCGGCACCGGCGGCGCTCCGTAGATCCCGATCGTGTCCGGCGAGGACTCGTTGTGGTTGGCGCTGACGACCACGTCGTCGATGCCGGGCCGCAGCTGCTTGGCCTCGCGCCGCATCTCGGCCGTGTAGTTCTGGAAGATCCCCTGCGCGACTACGGAGACGATCACGACGGTGTGCTTGCCGTCCGACAGCGCGAGCGCGCGGGCGTCGATCGGGTCGTGCACGTCGCCGGCCGGATGATCCACACCGCCGGAGATGTAGATCCCGTCCCAGCGCCCGTTGTGGTTCGCGTCGCAGTACGGCTCCGGCTGGCCGTTGGGGTAGTTG
>VAYL01000113.1 GCA_005884305.1 Actinomycetota bacterium | reverse complement strand
CCGCCGAGCATCGCTCCCATCGCCGCACCGCCGAGCTTGCCCGCGAGCACCGCGCCGATGGACACCCTGTCCTTCAGGCCGGCGCGCTCGATGCGCTCCGGTATGCGTAGCCACAGGGCCGCCTCGGCAAGCGTCCTCAGCCGGCCGCCGGTGAGGGATGCCGCGCCGGACCAGAACACGCGACTCACCTCCTCTCCCCTGCTCCCCGCGAGCTCCCACAAACCCGCCGCTGCGAGGAGGACCGCAATCGCAATCAGAAGCGGCGTGCCCGGCACTAGGCGTCCTCGATGCGACTTAGCCGCCGGATCGCGGCAAAGCCAAGCACCTGCAGGGCGGCGGCGAGCGCGAGCAGCGCGAGCGAGGTGCCGTTGCCGAGCAGCGCGCCGACGAAGCCGGGCTCGATGAGCTCAGCGAACAGCGCTGCCCCGGCCGGCATGGCGACGACCAGCAGGCCCGTGAAGCGAGCCTGGGCGGTCGCCGAGCGCGCGTCGGCGGCTATCCGGTCGCGCTCGGCGGCCGACGCCGCGAACCGCCGCAGCAATCCGGCGAGGTCGCCCCCACCGAGCTGCTGGGAGACCAGCACCGCCGCGAAGGAATCCACGCGGGTCGAGCGCAGGCGCGCCTGGAGCGCTCGCAGCGCGTCAGAGGTGGACGTTCCGAGCTCGAGGTCGGCCCGCAGGCGCGCCAGCTCGGCCAGAGCGGGCCCCTCGACGGAGCTCGCGGCCGACGCGAGCGCCGCCCGCACCGATCGCCCACCGGCCAGCGCGTCGGCCACGGCGTTGGCAATCTGGGGCAGGCCACGCTCGACCCCGCGGCGGTACCGCGCCCGGCGGCGAGTGAGCGCCCAAGCGGCGGCGCTCGGCCCAGCCAGCGCGAGAAGCGGTCCTGGACCGGGGCCGGCGATGACGAGACCGACGATGAGCAGGCCAACGGTTCCCAGCACCGCAAGACGTCGCCGCTCGGCCTCAGTCGGCGAGTAGCCCTCTCGCCCGGCGCGCAGCAGCGGCTCCACCGTGGCCGCAAGCCACCGGCCGAGCGCCGGGCTCGCGACGATCGCCTCGCGCACCGCGACCGCCGCCATCCCTCCTGCCGCGGCCGCGAGCAGGACCGGCGTTCCCAGGATCCCGCTCACCGCGACCAGAGCTCCCGCACGCCCACACCTCCGGCCACGGCGGTCGCCTCGGCCACGGCGATCACGCTCCTGGCGCCGTCTGCTTCCCGTGCGAGATGGACGACGAGCCCGATGCCCCGTCGGACCTGTTCGCGGATCGCCTCGTGCGGCAATCCGATACCGGCCATCAGCGCGAGCGTCTCGATCCGGCGCAGCGCGTCCTCGGGCGAGTTGGCGTGCACCGTCGACAGCGCGCCGTCGTGGCCGGTATTGAGCGCCGTGAGGAGGTCCAGGGCCTCCGCTCCGCGAACCTCGCCGATCACGATGCGATCGGGCCGCATCCGCAGCGCGTTGCGCAGGAGATCGCGGATGGTCACCTCGCCCCGGCCCTCGACACTCGCCGGCCGCGACTCCAGCCGCACGACATGCGGCTGGAGCAGCCGCAGCTCCGCGGCGTCCTCGATCGTGACCACGCGCTCGAGCGGGTCGATGTGTGAAGAGAGCGCGTTGAGAAGCGTGGTCTTGCCCGACCCGGTCCCGCCGGAGATGAGGATGCTGCGGCGGGCGGTGACCGAATCGGCGAGCAGCTCCCGGAGCTCGGGCGTAAGAGTGCCCAGCGCGACGAGCTCGTCCGGGCCGGGCCGCGAAGCGCTGAACCGCCGGATGGAGAGCGCGGGCCCGTCGACGGCCAGCGGCGGAATGATCACGTTGACGCGCGAGCCGTCGCCGAGCCGGGCGTCGGCCATCGGGCTGAGCTCGTCGACGCGGCGGCCGAGCGGGGCGAGGATCCGCTCGATCGCATCGCGAAGCGCGCGGTCCGATTCGAACCGAACGTCGGTGCGCTCGATCCGCCCGCGCCGCTCGACGTAGACGTGCTCGGCGCCGTTCACCATCACCTCCTCGACGTGCGGGTCCGCGAGCAGTTCCTCCAGCGGCCCGAGCCCGACGGTCTCGCGAAGGATGTACTCGCGCACCTGCCCGCGCCGAGCGGCCGACAACGGCGCCGCATGGTCATCGACGAGCTCTGCAACGGCAGCCTCGAGCTCCTGGTCCGTGGGGTGTCCCGCAGCCGCCTCGGCGCGCCGGCGCTCAAGGAGGCGACGGCGAAGCTCAGCGGCCAGGGACTCGGCGTGACGCTCGGCGACGTCCACTCCCACGACAACCCCCGAGGTGCCGTCGCTGCCCCCGAGCTTCTCGATTACGCTTGCCAGCCGTGGCGGACGTCGAGGTCAGGCAGGCGGACATCACGAAGCTCGAGGTCGACGCGATCGCCAACGCGGCGAACACCGATCTCCGCCACGGCGGAGGCGTGGCGGGGGCAATCGTGCGAGCGGGCGGCCGCAGCATCCAGGACGAGAGCGACCGCGTCGCCCCGATCGATCTCGGCGACGCCGTCCCGACCGGCGCCGGCGAGCTGCCGGCCCGGTGGGTCATCCACGCGGCCACGATGCACCTCGGCGGTCCGACCTCCGCCGACATCATCCGGAAGGCGACTGCGAGCACGCTGGACGTCGCCGACGAGGTGGGCGCGAAATCGCTCGGCCTGGTCGCGTTCGGGACCGGCGTCGGCGGGTTTCCGGTCACCGAGGCAGCTCGCATCGAGGTCGAGGAAGTCCGCCGGCACCTGGACGGCGAAAGCGGCCTCGAGCGGGTTGTCTTCTGCGTCTTCGGCGAGGACGCGCGGAACGCGTTCGAGTCGGCGCTGACTACGTGACGAGATCGACCGCGACGCTATCGGTGGACGGCTAGTGCGCGATAAGCCGCACGCCCCGGGCGAAGTTCTCGGCCTGTATCAGCCGGAGCGCCTGTGTCTTGGTGAGCGCGAGCGTCGCCGTCCACTGATCGCCGCCATCGGTCGGCGAGTAGTCGCTGGCGCCGTCACCGGAATGCGAGAGGGACAGCAGCTTCACACGCTTCGCGGCGACGTACGTCCGCCCGCTGCCACCGCCGGGCCCGGGCTCGGTGGTGACCACGACGTCGACCTGAGTGCCGATAGGGTCCTCGTTCGCGGCGGCCAGCGCCTCGGCCCCGGTGACCGTGATCTCGACCGGCTTGCGACCCGGGCCGATGCTGGCGTGATCGGGGCCGGCCTTGCGGCCGGCGCCCGGCTGGCGAAGCTGCGAGCCCACAACGTATGAGCCGGCGGGGATCGCGACGGCGGGCGCCTGGCCCGCGGCCTGCTCGGGGGCGGACAGTGCCCCGGGAGGCGCAAAGCGCGCCGGGACCCGCCGCGTCTCGAGGAGCTCACCCACGTGCTTGACCGAGATGGCGTGACGCGCGGGGATGCGCGCCGTCGCCACCACGACCGAGCGAAGCGGCCCGAGCTCGGTCTGGATGTCCGTGCGGTATCCGCCCGCCAGGGCAGCGGCGAGCCCGGCGCACACCAACGCGGCTGCCCCGAACGCGATCGCGCGGGCGCGCCTGCTCATGCCGCGATCGGGAGCGGCGGGAGTTCGCCCGCATCCGGGCGAGACTCCGCGGAGTCGAGCCCATGCTTGGCGACCGCGAGCGGCCGCGGGGCCAGCGGCAGCTCGAGCGTCGCCGTCACGCCCGCCGGGGTTCGAAGCATGCGGAAGTGACCGCCATGCTCGGCAGCGACCCGGGACACGATCGCGAG
>VAYL01000112.1:2966-7159 GCA_005884305.1 Actinomycetota bacterium | reverse complement strand
TCCTGCCGCCGAGATCCCTAGAGCCGTCTAAAGCGAGCGTAGACAATGGCAAACCCCACGACGAGCCCCACGAAGAGACCCGCGAGGCCTAGCGGAACCGCCAGCCCGGCCAGCGAGCCGACGCCGTATCCGGCCGCGGCGCACCCCACGATGGCCGCGATCAGCATGGCCCCGGCCGCCGCTGCATCCGCCCTCCCCGGCGGAGGACCTGTCATCGGTTGCGCCGGTGAGGGGGCATACGCCCCCGAAACTGGCTGGTGCCGTTAGTGGAGTGGCGAAATCGGGACGAAACAATCGAACTGGTCCAAAGGAAGAGATAGCCGCGCTGTCCCGGCGAGCCCGGTTCCAGGCGGCGGGGCGAATATATCCAAAACGGTAGTGGCCCGAGCGGGGCAACTCGTGGCGTTCGGCGCAATCTAAAGCCGTTTTCGTCGCGCTCAGCGGTCTTGCCCGAAATCAGCCGAGCCCGTTCCCGACGGGCTCTGGGGCTGATTTCGGCCGCGCTCGCCCTCCGGGACTCGCTCGACCGCCGCGAACTCGCCCGTCTCCGGGTCCACGGTCGGAAACGTGCCCGTCTCGAGCTCCCTCGCCACGCCTGCGTCGACCTCCTCCGGTCCCGAGACCGGCACGCCCAGCCCGACCAGCTCGCGGAAGCGCGAGAGACGCAGCTTCAGGATCTCGAGCGCCAGCAGCAGGTAGACGCTGGCGGCGACCGCGGCAGCCCCAACGACCGCGATGACCGCCGTCCAGACGGCGTCGAAATGGCCGTGGTTGTCGCTGTACGGGACGAAGCGGAGCGCGAGGGCGAGCCCGGCGAGGACCATGGCCCAGCCGTACAGGTACGCGAGCGTGCGCCGCTGCGAGAACCCGATGTTGGCCATGCGGTGATGGAAGTGGGAGCGGTCCGCCATGTAGATCGGGCGCCGGTGCTTGATCCGCTTGGCGATGACGAATCCCGAGTCCAGGATCGGCACGGCGAGGACGCACAGCGGGAAGAACAGTGCAACGACGGCGTTCGTCTTCAATGAGCCGAGGACCGCCACGGCCGCGAGCAGGTAGCCGAGGAGGTTTGACCCCGTGTCGCCCATGAAGCTGGACGCCGGCGGAAAGCCGTGGCGCAGAAAACCAAGCGCCGCGCCGCCCGTGAACGCCGCGAGCACGGCGGCCCCCGGCCGCTCTAGTGAAACGGCGATGATCGAGAGGGTGACCGCCGAGATCACGCACACCCCGGCGGCGAGTCCGTCCACGCCGTCGATGAAGTTGATGACGTTCATGACCGCGACGAACCCGACCACGCAGAGGACCTGACCGACGCTCACCTTGCCGAGCACCGGAACGTTGTGCAGCAGCACGTGCGCCAGGTTGACCGAGCCGACGAACGGCAGGGTGAAGTTCGCGACGTTGACGCCGTTGAAGACGGGGATCATCGCCGCCGCGATCTGACCCACGAGCTTGATCGCCGGCGGCAGGTCGAAGACGTCGTCGGCGACCCCCACCGCGGCGATCAGCGCCGCCCCCGCCAGGATCGCCCTCGTCACCGGGGCCCAGGGCAGGAAGAGAGCGCCGGCAACCAGAACGCCCGCGAGCATCGCGAGGCCGCCCAGCTTGGGCGTGGGCATGGAGTGAAGACTGCGCTCGTTCGGGATGTCCATCGCGTTGATGCGGCGCGCCAGCCGCTCCGTCAGCGGCACGAGCGCCCACGCGATGACCGCGGCGGCGAGGAACGCATAGAGCGCGAAGATCTCGGGCGGTCTTCCGTTGACGAGCAATTGAGGGCCTTCTCCAGCCGGCGAGACTACTGCCGGTTCCGGGCCTCAAGGATGGCGTCGACGAGCAGGTCCGGGTCGCGCGGGTCGCGCACGCCGGGAGGCGCCTTCCGCTTCGCCAGGCGCAACTCCGCGGGATCGCGCAGGGGGATCAGGCGCCCGGCGGCGATCAGGTGCTCGTCGACGGCACCCATGCGGCCGCTGAAGATCGTGTACGCCGGGGTTCCGAGCGCGACCGCCTCGCGGTTCATGGTGCCGCCCGCGCTCACGACGAGGTCCGCAAAGGCGATCAGGCTCTGGGCGTCGATCGCTGCGTCGGGGACGATTACTCCCGCGGCCGCCCTGGCTCGCGCGCTGAACGCCTGCGCCTCCGTGCGGGGAATGACGACGGAGGTCACGCTCTCGGCGTTCGCGAGCCGGTCGAGCAGCCGTTCCTCGAGTGGGTTGTCCGCGTGGTAGGCCGACGTCTCAGGCGCGGGGCGCAACACGACCAAGACATCGGAGCGGTCGATTCCGAGCTCGTCCAGGACGCGCTCGCCTGGCTCGAAGTCCGCCAGGTAGTAGTCCTCCTTGAGCCCCGGGAAGCGAAACAGCTTCGCCTCGCTGGCACCGGCGCGGCGCATGGCCTCCACCGGGATGGCGTCCGGCGCGAGCACCCGTCGCGCCACGCGAAACGCCAGCTGGCGCTGAATCCCGGCGTACTCGTAGTCCTGCATCTGGGCTGAGGGGATCCGCAGGAGCACTGAGACGACGCCCAGATCGACGGATCCATGGCCGATCGCCAGGTCGAACCGCTGCGGCCGCGCCCAGCGGGCCAGCGCGAGGCTCCGGCTCGCAACCGCCCCGGTCTTCCTGGCCGTGGACGCGCCCGCGTGCCGGCCCACCGCCTCAAACGGGATGCCGAGCCGCTCCAGGACACCCAGGGTCTGGCCGTATTCGCGAGCCGTGACGCGCACTTCGTGTCCGCGCGCTTCGAGCCGCTCGATGATCGGCCGCAACACGAGCGGGTGAGCGGCGGCGGTGCAGTCGACCCAAACTCTCAACTGCCGGTCGCCTCCTCGGCTTCGCGTCCGGGGGCGATCGGGTTTGTAGGGGCACGGTATGTATGCCAGTAGAGGACCGGGCCCGCGCCGAAGGCGCCGCGGCGGTTGAGCTCCAGGAGAGCGGCGACGGCTTTGGCCGTGTAGACGGGCTCGAGCTTCACCCGAGCTCGTTCGGCGAAGAGCGTGATCGCCCTCTCGCCGGCCTCTGTCGCGTGCCCGTAGCCACGGCCCAGCCAATGCTCCTCGACGCTGAGGTCGTCAGCCGATGGCGACACGCTGCTTACGTCGACGCCATGCCTGTCCAGCAGGGAGAGCGTCCGCTTGGCGCGAGCGGCGATCCGGCGGGCGTCCATGCGGATGATGTCGCTGACGAGAATGCACACCAATCGCGATCGCATCCCGGCGAGGCTCATGCCCGCCAGCAGCCCGGTTGACGTGCCGCCGCTACCGAGCGCAACCACGACGTGCGACGGCTCGGGGAGCTCGCCGCTGGAGATCTGATCCGCGAGCTCGAACGCCGCCTCGACGTAACCGACCGAGCCCAGCGCGTTCGAGCCGCCGGGGGGGATCGGGTACGGGCTCCCCTGCCCGCGCCCCGTGCGCGCGGCGATCAGCCAGGCCGCCAGCAGGTACGAGGTCACCAGCCTCCGCGCCTGAGGCGCGCAGCCGCGCGAGCTGCGCGCGGACGTGATCGGTCTCCGGCTGCGGTGCGAGGACGAGCACAGTCCGCATGCCGAGCCGGCGCGCGAAGACGGCCGTCGCCAGGCCGTGGTTGGTCCCGGTCGCGCCTCCGGTCAGGATCGTGCTCTTGCCGTGGCGCCGCGCGTCGGCCAGAAGCCATTCGAGCTTGCGCGCCTTGTTGCCTCCGACCTCGCTGTAGGCGCCATCGTCCTTGATCCAGACGGGCGCCTGCCCCGCGTCGTCGCCGAGCTCGGTGAGCTCTCGCACCGGGGTGGGCCCGGTCCCCAGCCGCACCCGCTCGAGGTCGATCTGCAGGCCCATCGTGCGAGCAGGCTACGGCTACGAGCAGGTGGGCCGCTGCGACGGATCAAGCGGCTTGGCGCCCTGGGGCGTCAGGTCGAAGCCGATCGGCTCGGCGGCCGAGGGAATCGGCACCTGGTCTCCGTTCAGCTGGATCCTGATCTCGCCGTTGCCGAGGTTCACCTTCATGTCCCGGTCCTTGAAGGGCCCGCGGTCGTCCCCCACCGTCAGTGTCTCGCCATTGACGAGCGGCGTCCCACTGTGATCGACGAGGCAGACCCAGACCGTCCCCGTCGGCTGGAGCGTGACGGCGGCCTCGGTTGGCGTCGTCGTCGTCGTCGTGGTTGACGCCTGCTGCGAGTGGCCGGACTTGCCTCCGTGGTGCTTGTGGCCACCCCCCTTT
>VAYL01000112.1:0-2961 GCA_005884305.1 Actinomycetota bacterium | reverse complement strand
CGCGAGCACGATGAAGAGAACCGCGAGCGCCGCCACGACGGCCGCCATTATCGGCACGGCGCGCTTCACGAACCTGTCGCCCCCCACCGGCCCCGGTGGCTCGAATCCAGCCGCGCCGGTTCCAGACCGGCGCCAAGGGCTGGCCTCTCGCCCGCTCGCCGTCCCGGCTCGCTCGAACGGCGTTTCGACCGGCTGCTCCGGCTCCCCGCCGAGGCCCAGCCGGTCGTACTCGTCGACGAGCGCCGCCCCGTCGAGACCGAGGTAGTCGCCGTACGTGTGCAGGAAGCCGCGCACATAGGCGTCACCCGGGAGCACGCTCCATTCCTCGTTCTCGAGCGCGGCGAGGTAGCGGCTTCGGATCCGGATCGTGCGCTCGACCTCGTCGAGCTCCACGCCGGCGTCTTGGCGCGCGTCGCGCAGCATCTCCCCGATCCCCGCGGGCATGCCTACATTGTCCAAGACCGCCACCTGCGCCGCTCACATTCGCGACAGCTACGTCGTCGCCGGCGCGAGGTACGCTCCTGGCGATGGCCGATACCGCCCCCGCCGCCACCGAGTCGACCACCGATCTCAACCTCCCCCTCGAGACGGTGGATCCGAAGGTCGCCGAGCTCGCCGACGCCGAGGCCCGGCGCCAGGCCGAGAAGATTCGGCTGATCCCGAGCGAGAACTACGTATCGCGGGCGGTGCTCGATGCGACGGCGACGCTGCTGACCAACAAGTACTCCGAGGGGTATCCCGGCAAGCGCTACTACGAGGGGCAGCAGGTCATCGACCAGGTCGAGCGCCTGGCGATCGAGCGGGCGCAGTCCCTGTTCGAGGTCGAGCACGCCAACGTCCAGCCGTACTCGGGCTCCCCGGCCAACCTCGCGGTGTACCTCGCGTTCCTGGAGCCCGGCGACAAGGTGATGGGCATGGCGCTGCCGATGGGCGGCCACCTGACCCATGGGTGGAGCGTGTCGGCGACCGGCAAGTGGTTCCGCCCGATTCAGTACGACGTCGGGCGCGAGACAGGCCGCGTCGATTTGGACCAGGTCCGCGAGCTCGCCCTGGCCGAACGGCCCAAGCTGATCTTCTGCGGCGGCACGGCCATTCCCCGCCTGATCGACTTCGAGGGCTTCGCGGCGATCGCGGAGGAGGTGGAAGCGATCCTCTGCGCCGACATCGCGCACATCGCCGGGCTGGTCGCAGGAGGCGCCCATCCCTCCCCGGCGCCGCACGCCGACGTGATCTCCACAACGACCCACAAGACGCTTCGCGGCCCGCGTGGCGCGATGCTGATGTCCCGCGAAGAGCACGCCTCCGCTCTCGACCGCGCGGTGTTTCCCGGCCTCCAGGGAGGGCCGCACAACCACACCACGGCCGCCATCGCGGTCGCGCTGCACGAGGCCGCAACCGAGGAGTTCCGGGCCTATGCCCACCAGATCGTCTCGAACGCGAAGGCGCTCGCGGACGGGCTGATCGAACGGGGCTTCGACCTCGTCTCCGGGGGCACGGATAACCATCTGATCCTCGTCGACCTGACGAACAAGGACATCGGCGGCAAGCCCGCTGCCCAGGCGCTGGATCGCGCCGGCATCGAGCTCAACTACAACACGGTTCCGTACGACCCGCGCAAGCCATTCGACCCGTCCGGGATCCGGCTCGGCACCCCGGCGGTGACGACACGCGGGATGACCCCGGATGACATGCCTCGGGTCGCGGGGTGGATCGACGCGGCGGTCGAGGCCGCCAAGCGCGAGGACGAGCCTGCGCTCGAAGCCACGGCCGCCGAGGTCCGCGACTTCACCAGCGCCTTCCCGCTTCCGGGCGTCGCCGCCTGACGAGCGAACTTCACCCGCCGCGGGCAATACTGCCGGGCATGGCGGAGTCGAACGTTGACGTGGTTCGCCAGGGCTTCGAGGCGCTACGCGACGGCGATCCCGAGGCGCTCATGCCCTTCATCCATCCGGAGTTCGAGGCCACCACCCCGCCGCAGCTCGCGGCGGAGCCGGACACCTACCGCGGCCCTGACGGCATCCGCCGCTACTTCGAGTCCTTCTACGAGTCGATGGACCGCGTCAGCTTCGATGCACAGGAGTTCATTCCGGTCGGCGACAGGGTCGTGGTCGACGCGGTCCTGCGCACTCGAGGCCGCACTACCGGAATCGAGACCGAGCAGCGCAGCTACATGGTCTGGGAGCTGAAGGACGGCAAGGCGTACCGGGTCAGCGTGTACGCGACCCTGGACGAGGCGGTGGCCAAGTCCGCCGGCGCGGACTGATCCAGCGCTACGCGGGGAGGGCCGCGTTGCGCGGGCGGCCGCGCTCCCGCTGCTCGCGAGTGGCTCCGGGGCCGGGGCGAACGCGGGTGGTGGACGGCTTGATCTCGCCTCCGCAGTGAGAGCACGTCGGGACCATGTGGAAGGCGTGGCCGCAGTCCGCGTGCACCGTCTCGAGCGGCGCTCCCCGGCGACCGGCCGTGTACCGATCGCCCCAGCGTAGGAACCCGAGCAGGATCGGCTGGAGGTCCCAGCCCTTTTGCGTAAGCCGGTACTCGTAGCGTTCGGGGTGCTCGCTATAGCGGTGGCGCTCCGCGATCCCCTCGTCCACCAGAGTCGTGAGACGGGCGCTGAGGATGTTCGTCGCGACGCCCAGCTCGCGCTGGACCTCGTCGAATCTCGTATTTCCCAGCGACAGCTCGCGCAACACGAGCATCGTCCACCGCTCACCCAGCACCGAGAGCGTGCGAGCAATCGAGCAGTTCTGTGAGGCAAAGGCTTCGATTGGCATGGACATGAGTGTAGTGACTCCCTTGCCTTTTGCAAGCTGCCTTTGCTACGGTCCCTTGCGAAATACAAGTCTGATTGCTGCGGAGGAGGCGAGTCGTGGACAAGCGCTGGAAGATCCTGTTGATCACGTCGGTCGGGCTCTTCATGGCGAGCCTCGACCTGTTCATCGTCAACCTGGCATTCCCGGCGAT
>VAYL01000111.1:3596-4070 GCA_005884305.1 Actinomycetota bacterium | reverse complement strand
AACCGCCGACGAACCCCTTCGCCCCTGCGATGCCCACCTCGTGACCGCGGATCTGGTGGATCGTTGAGCTGCGCTCGAGCATCTCGATCCCCGCGTCCTCGAGGATCGCGTTGACCTCATCCGCCCGCCCGACATGCCAATCGTGATTGCCGAGCACCGCGATCACCGGGGCGGTGAGTGGTTGGCAGGCATCCGCGAGAACCTGTGCCTCGGCCGGTTCGCCGCAGGTGGTGAGATCCCCGGCGAGCAGGACCATGTCGACCTTCCCCTCGAGCTTCGCGAACGCGGCGATCGTCTCGTCACGATGCGACTCGCGGCAGTGGACGTCGCCGGCGGCGGCGATGCGGATCGTCTCGGTGGGCTCGCCCTGGGGCCTTCCGTTGGTCTCCATCGCCGTTGCGGCTACCCGCTTGCCCCTGGTGGCAACGGGTACCCGGCGGGCGTGGAGCTCCAACCCACGCTCAAGAAGGCGGC
>VAYL01000111.1:0-3589 GCA_005884305.1 Actinomycetota bacterium | reverse complement strand
GGCAGCCTGGCGTGCTGGGCTCGGGGTGGCCCCGCGGTTGCCGGCGATCTCGACTTCATGGTGAGGCCGGAGGACGCCGAGCGGGCGCTTGCAGACCTCGTCAGGGAGGGCATGCGCGAAGAGCGGCCGCCCGAGCAGTGGCTGCTCAAGGCATGGGACGGCGATTGCATGGTGGACATCATCTTCGACGCCGCCGGCCTGCCCATCAATGACGAGGTCTTCGCCCGGGCCGAGTGCCTCGACGTGGCGGCCATGCGGATCCCCGTGATGGCGCTCGAGGACGTGATGACCACCATGCTCTGGGCGATGAACGAACGGTCGCTCGACTACGAGCACGTCGTGCAGTTCGCCCGCTCGCTGCGCGAGCAGATCGACTGGGCCGAGGTTCGCGCGCGAACGGCCGCCTCGCCCTACGCCGCTGCGTTCTTCGTCCTGCTAGAGCAGCTCGGCATCGTCACGCAGGTCGCACAGGCCCCGGCTGCCAAGCCACGCATCCGCGTCGCCTAAGCGTCGGCGGGACCCCTTGGAGGCCCGACGCCGTATTCGCGGCATGAAGAGATGTCCGGCCGGAACCGTGGCAATGCTCCTCGTGGCGGTCGCCGCGGTTGGCTGCGGAAGTTCCGGAGACACGGGTTCAGTCGAGGTCGGTCAGGCCAGCGCGCCTCCGAAGCCCGCGAGCCATTCTCAACCGCCGGCGACGCGTCACCCCGATCGGCGGCAAGCCTCCATCATCGACTCGTTCAAGGCGAGGCTCGTGAATCAGCAGGTGGTCCGACTCCACTGGGACCTTGGGCGGCCAGCCAAACTGACCCTGACCGCCAAGGGGGTGCGAAATGGCAGCAGCAAGAACCAAACCTCCGGCGGTTGGGGGATCTACCCGTCGCCGGCCGCAAACAATTCCCAACCGTGGGGAGAGGGGACCGGCACTCATAGGGTCAACTTCGAGTACGGGGAATACAACTTCCACGGCTACGACCGGCTGCAGTTCCGTCTCCGGGCACGCAGTACCGGCGGGGCCCACGACACCTCGCAACCGATCGTTCTGTCGCGACGCCCCGGAAAGTAATCGCCAGGGCCTCAGGCGGCAAGCAGCTCGCGCGCGTGCCGGCTCGCGACCTCGTCGCCGCGATCCCCGCCCAGCATCCGCACGATCTCGGCGACCAGCTCCTCGCCGTCCACTCGCTCCACCGTCGCCTTCGAGCTGCCCCGCGCCGCCTCCTTGACGATGCGGAAGTGGGCGCTTGCCTGCGACGCCACCTGGGGCAGGTGGGTGATGCAGATGAGCTGGCGCTCGGTCCCGAGCTGCCGGAGCTTCTCCCCCACCGCCTTGGCCGTGTTGCCGCCGATGCCGGCATCGATCTCGTCGAAGACCACCGTGCCTGCGCCGCCCGCGGCACCCAGACTCGTCAGCGCGAGCATGATTCGCGAGAGCTCGCCGCCCGACGCCGCGTCGCGCAGCGGCGAGGCGGGGATGCCGGGGTTAGTCGCGACCAGAAACTCCACGGTCTCCGATCCATTCGGGCCGTAGCCGTCCGGGTGCGGCTCCAGGTTGACCTCAACCGACGCCTCCTCCATCGCGAGAGCGTCCAGCTCCTTCGCGACGCGCCGCTTGAGCTGTTTCGACGCCTTCGCCCTGGCCACCGCGAGCTCGCCCGCCAGCGCCGTCCGCCGCTTGGAAGCTGCCGTCAGGCGCCGCTCCAGGTCTGCAGCAAGCTCCTCGGCGTTCTCCAGGCGGCCGATCTCGAAGCGGCACAGCTCCGCGTGCGCGAGGACGGACTCGATCGAGCCGCCGTGCTTTCGCTTCAGCCGGTCGAGCGCGGTCAACCGCTCCTCGAGCTGCTCGAGCCGCTCGGGATCGGCCTCGATCCCATCGCGATAGCCGCGGAGCGTGCTCGCGACATCGTCGAGCTCAACGGTCACCGCACGGACCTGCTCAGTCACCTGATCGAGTTCTGAATCGACCTCGGCGACCCCGCCTAGCTCCGTCTCCGCGACGCCCATCGCGCCGCGCGCCCCGCCGTCGTCATCGTCGCCGGAGATCGCCGCGAGAGCGCCGGCGGCGGCGCCGCGCAGGCGCTCGGCGTGACGCAGCCGGTCGCGCTCGGTGGCAAGCTCGTCCTCCTCCTCGGGGTCGGGCGCTGCCGCCTCGATCTCGGCGACCTCGAACCTGAGCAGGTCGAGGTCCCGCTCGCGTGCCCCCTCGCGCTCCCGAAGCTCACCGAGTTCGCGCTCGATTCGCCCCACCTCGGCGTGAGCATCGCGATACTCGGCTCGCCGCTCCAGGTGCTCGGCCCCGGCGAACCCGTCGAGGATCTCGAGCTGCGCCGAGGACAGCACCAGGCGGCGATGCTCGTGCTGCCCGTAGAAGGCCAGCAGCTGCGAACCCAGCGCCCGCAGGTCGGCGGCCGAGGCGCTGCGACCCTGGACGAAGCCACTCGTGCGCCCCGACGTACCGATCCGCCGGCCGAGCACGATCTCCTCGGCTCCCTCCGGCATTCGCTCGGCGAGCTCGGCCAGCTCGCCCTCGGCGAACAGGTCGGGCGGCAGCGCGAAGACACCTTCCACATAGGCCTCCGCGGCTCCCGGCCGCACGATCTGCGGGCGCGCCTTTCCGCCCATCAAGAGGTCCAGCGAATGCGCGAGAACGGTCTTGCCGGCGCCGGTCTCGCCGGTGATCGCGTTGAGTCCGTCCTCGAAGCGCAGCTCCGCGCGCTCGATCAGGAGCAAGTTCTCGATCCGAAGCTCGTGCAGCATCCAGCTGCTCCTTCTAGCAACGAGGTGGGACGGACTCGCCCCGCTCAGGTCCGCGCTAGGCGGCGGCGGGCTCGGCGGCCGTCTCGCCGGCCGGCTGCGTGACGAAATCGCGGCTTCGCACTAGGGCGAACCCCGCGACCGCGCCCACCAGCGCGACGATCGCCCCGACCAGCAGGATGTCGTTGAAGCCGCTGATGAATGCCTGGTTGGCGGCCGTTACGAGCTGCGCGCGGCTTCCCGGTGGCGCCGCCTGCACAGCGGATTGGATCGCGCCGGAGGACACCGCATCGGCGAAGCTCGGGGGCGCCTGGGGCGCCGACGCGGCGAGACTCGAGGAGACCTGCGACTGGAAGATGGCTCCGAGACCGGCGACGCCGGTGGCGATTCCGACCTGGCGGAAGGTGTTGTTGATGCCGGAGGCCATTCCCGCCTTCTGCGGCTGCACCACCCCGATCGCGGTCTGCGCGATCCCGGGATTGACCATGCCGATCCCGACGCCGGCCACGAGGAACCCGGCCAAGAGCGTCGTCCAGCTGTCCCCCAGCGCGACGCCGTGCATCAGCAGCAGCGCGATCCCGACGAGGCCCAGCCCAATGCCGAGGAGGAACCGGATCGGAATCCGCGCGGAGAGCTTCCCGGCCACCGGCGCCACGAAGAACGAGAGCAGCGTGAGCGGGAGGAACCGGAGCCCCGCGGCGAGCGGCGAGTAGCCCAGCACGTCCTGCACGTAGAGCGTGATGTAGAGGAACATCGCGAACATGCCGCCGGACAGCGCGAAGGCCACTATCGACACGCCCGCGAACGCCGGCTTTCGGAACAGGGACAGATCGAGCAT
>VAYL01000021.1:11396-15059 GCA_005884305.1 Actinomycetota bacterium | reverse complement strand
GACTGCTCCACGATGCCCTGTTGGGCGACGCGACCCTGTTCACACGCGCCGATGAGGTGGAGCAGGAGTGGCGCATCATCGAGCCGATCCTCGAACGGTGGGCGTCGGACTTGCAGGGGCCGGAGATCTACGAGTCCGGGAGTCAGGGTCCGGGCGAAGCGAATCGCCTTCTCGCGATCCGGGGCCGAGCCTGGAGGCAGATATGACGCCGGCCACGGCGACCGACGCAACGCCGGGGCAGGAGTTTCCGGAGCGGATGCGCTGGGCCGCCAAGGGCGTTAGCGCCCACGACCTGAATGCGGAGCTGGACCGGCTGCACCGCGCGACGGGAGGACCGGGCCGGGTTCTCGCCCTCGCTCGCACGCTCAACCTGATCGTCGTCCCATCGCCGGACCGGCGCGAGAAGGAGGTCGAGCGGGCGCTCGACGGGCTCGGCCACCACACGCCCTCGCGCACCCTCGTGCTTCGCATGCACCGCACGGCCAGGGTCGACGCCGCCCTCGTAATGGAGTGCCAGATGCCGGCGGGGGCGGGCAGGGTGGGCCTGTGCCACGACCGGGTCGTCCTGAGCATGGACGCCGCGCGGCTGGAGCACTCGGCCTCCTTCCTGGCCCCGCTGCTGCTGACCGACCTGCCCACCGTCGTCTGGCTGCCGGAGGCGGGCTCGGACATCCCGGACCCCCGCCTACTCGAGCGGACGCAGTACGTGCTCGTGGACTCGGGCTCCGGGGGCCACGAGGACCTCGCGCGGCTCGCCGACTTGGCGGCTGAGACCCGGGTGCACGACATGGCGTGGGGGCGTCTCGTGTACTGGCGCGCGGCGGTCGCCGCGGCCTTCGAGCCAGCCCAGAGCCGAGCGTTGCTCCCGGACATAACCGAGGTTGAGCTGCGTTACGAGGTCGAAGGACTTCAGGCGGCGCTCCTGCTGGCCGGCTGGTTCGCGGCGCGGGCCGATTGGCGCCCGGGGGCAGTCGAGTCGCAAGACGGCGCGGCCCGAGTCGTGGCCGCCAGTGCCGATGGCGGCGAGGTCGCCATCACCCTCACCGCCGCCGATTGCCAGGGCGGCTGTGGTGGCGTCGACCACGTCGTGTTCAGGGCCGGATCGGACGAGATCGAAGTCGGGCGCAGCGGCGCCACCAGCTCGCTACGCAACATGTTCGCCGAGGCGATTCAGCCGGAGCCGTCGTTCGCCCGCGGGTACGCCCCGGCTGTGACAGCGGCCGCGGCCATGCTGAACGGCGCGGAATGACGTCCGTCTTCGTCGCCGCGAGCGCCGACGAGGCCGCCCAAACGGCATGCGAGCGCCTTCGGACGGCGATCGAGGAGGCGCGGAGCGTTCGCGGCGGCGCGCACGTGGCCCTGGCGGGCGGCACGACCCCGCGGCGCACATACGAGCTCCTGGCAACGCAGATCGACGACTGGACGGGCGTCGAGATCTGGTTCGGCGACGAGCGCGCCGTCGGCCCCGACGACCCGGAGAGCAACTACCGCATGGCGCAGGAAACGCTGCTCTCTGGGGATAGTGGTCCTCAGGTCCATCGCATCGAGGGCGAGCGAGGCCCGGAGGACGCGGCCGCCGCGTACGCGGCCGAGCTCGAAGGGCTCCTGCCGCAGGAGCGCGGCGTCCCGGTCCTGGACCTCGCGCTCCAGGGCCTGGGTCGCGATGGGCACACGGCGTCGCTGTTTCCCGGCAACCCCGCAGTTCAGGCGACCGGCACGTGCGTTGCGGTCCACGAGGCGCCCAAACCGCCGCCCGACCGGATCACGCTCACGGTTGAGGTGCTCCTGGCGGCCCGATCCATCGTCTTCCTGGCCACCGGAGCCGAGAAGGCCGACGCGGTGCGCGCCCTGCTGGCGGGGCCGGACCCCGCGGTGCCGTCGAGCCTCCTTGGCGGCGACCGGACCGAGGTGATCGTGGACCGGGACGCCGCCCCGCCGGACGCCTCGTAGTCCGAAAAAACGGCGGCATCCACCGTGCGTGGCCACTTTGTAGCGGTATGCGACCCAAAGTGGACACAGCGGCTGATTTTCAGGTTGTCGCCGCCCGGGCCGCCCCTACTTGCCCTTCGCCGCCTGGGCCTCCTTGTGGTTCGTCGTCAAAAGCGCCGCGCCGACCGCGCCCCCGAAGTCGCCGAGTCCTGCCACGTGCATCGCCGGCGGGTTCTGATCGGTAAAGAGGTGGGGTTTCATCGCCTTCGCGATGCGCTCGACGTACGGGTCGCCGAAGCGGACGCCGAGGCCGCCGCCGATGATCACCGCCTCGACGTCGAGCAGGTTGACGGCCGAGGCGATGCCGGCGCCCAGCGCCTCGATCGCCCGGTCGATGAGCTTCGTCGCGAGCGGATCCTTCGCCTTTAGCGCCCGGCCCCAGATGCCGCTGGTGAGGCGATCGCGTCCGTGCTTCTCCATGATCTTGAACAGGTCCGTCTTGGCGCCATTCTTGTGCTCCTCGCGGGCCTTGATCTCCATCGCCGCGCGGCCCGCGTAGGCCTCCATGCAGCCGCGGCGGCCGCACGTGCAGCGGGCGCCGTCCTTCTTGATGACCATGTGGCCGATCTCGCCGGCGGCGCCGCGGCCGTGCCACGGTTCGCCGTTCAGCACGATCCCGCCGCCGACGCCGGTTCCCCAGAAGACGCCGATGAGCGAGTCGTACGGGCGCCCGGCGCCGAGCTTCACCTCCGCCAAGGTGGCGACGCCGACGTCGTTGCCGACCGCGACAGGCGTTCCGAGCGAGTCTGAGAGCCACGGACCCAGCTCGAAGGTCCCGTCCCACCCTGGGAGATTCCGAGCCTGCGTGACGGTTCCGGCTTCGGTGTCGACGTCGCCCGGGGACCCGACTCCAGCCCCCCGGAGGGCGCCCGACTCCGTGCCCACGGCTTGCGCCGCCTCCTTCAGGGCCTCGGACATATGCTCGGCGACGTCCTCGGGTCCGCCCTTCGTCGGGGTCGGCCGCCGGGCCTGCCCGACCACATTCCACTTGGAGTCGACGACAACGGCCTGGATCTTTGTCCCGCCGAGGTCGATCCCACCTCGCAACACACGCTTACCTGGGCTCACGAGACGACTCTAGCCACCCTCCGCGCTCTTCTCCGCCTCGATCACGCTCATCACCGCATTGATCAGCGACAGGTGCGTGAAGGCCTGGGGGAAATTGCCTAGGTGGCGCCCGCTCGCGGCCTCGATCTCCTCCGCGTAGAGCTGGAGTGGGCTGGCGAACGACAGGAGCTTCTCGCACAGTTTCCGGGCCCGCTCGCCTTCGCCGATCCGCGCCAGCGCTGTCACGAGCCAGAACGAGCAGATCGTGAAGGTGCCCTCCTTGCCCTCGAGGCCGTCATCGGTGTGCTCGACCTTGTAGCGAAGCACCAGGCCATCCTCGGTCAGCTCGTCGGCGATCGCCAGCACGGTCTTCCGGACGCGCTCATCGTCTGGCGGCAGAAATGCCATCAGCGGCAGGAGGAGGAGGGACGCGTCTAGCGCCTCGGTCTCGTAGTGCTGAACGAACACTCCCCGCTTGTCGATCCCCTTCTCGCAGATCTCCGCGTGGATCTCTTCGGCCACCTTGCCCCAACGCTCGGCGCGCTCGGTGTCGCCGCGCCCTTCAGCGAGTGTTCGCCCCCGGTCCAGCGCGACCCAGCAGAGCGCCTTCGACGCGGTGAAGTGCTT